>JBBPZF010000001.1:0-2297 GCA_038199105.1 Chitinophagales bacterium
TAGCAAAAAAATTGACAATACATTCGAACTTGACTATCCCAAAGACAAACTACATATTTATTTTGTTACCGATGGGTCTACAGATTCTACAAATGATATTTTAAAAAAGCATGCGGATATAAAAGTATTGTTCCGTCATGAACGCAGAGGGAAGGTTGCTGCAATAAATCACGCAATGGAATTTGTAGATACGCCTTACGTAATCTTCTGCGATGCCAATACATTTTTAAATAAAGCTTGCGTAAAGGAAATAATAAAGCATTATATAAATGAAAAAACCGGCGCAGTTGCCGGGGAGAAAAAAGTAATAGACACATCAAAAACAAATAGTGCTGCAGGTTCTGGTGAAGGTCTTTATTGGAAATATGAATCGCTGTTAAAAAAACTGGATGCCCGGTTCTACACGGTTGTGGGAGCAGCGGGAGAATTATTTTCGATGCGAACAAATTTATATGAATCTGTTGATACGGAAATATTACTGGACGATTTTATGATATCTATGAATATATGCAGGAAAGGTTACCGGGTAATGTATGAACCGGCAGCGTATGCGATGGAGACGCCTACAATGACGATTAAACAAGAAAAAAAAAGAAAAATAACAATACGCGCCGGTGGTTTTCAATCAATCTACCTTTTAAAAGATTTGCTTAATATTTTTAAATACGGAAAATTATCTTTCCAATATATTTCGCATAGGGTTCTAAGGTGGGCAGTGTGTCCGCTGCTCTTGCCAATAATTCTTATCTCCAATACTATTCTTTTCTTCTTAACGGCGAATAAAATTTTTGATTTCCTATTCATCGCCCAAATAATTTTCTACATTACCGCATTTACAGGTTGGATATTCGCGCAGAAGAATGTTAAGATTAAAGCATTTTATGTTCCGTATTATTTTCTGTTTATGAATATTGCTTTGTATGCAGGCTTTGTAAGATATATCAATAAACAGCAAACAGTATTATGGGATAAAGCACAACGAAAAGTTGAATAAGAAAGAGATTAATTTCTATAATGTCAAAATTTTTATTCACATATTAGTATCCTCATTTAAAAGTAATTACATTTGCAATTCCAAGAAATCAATATTACTTTTATGTTGTCATTGATTTTTTAAAAGAATTTCAAGTCTTCATTCCTCTGATGTAACCTTTCTTTATTAATAACCTCTCCCCCGTCGGGTTATTTGTTAGTTCCTTTATCTTCTATGTTCTTAACCGGAAACTTTACACCATTATTCTTATGATAAGGCCTGTTACAGGTTTATAATCTATCAAAAAAATAGTGCTTTCACTTTTGGGTTTTAATAATTAGTTCGAGTTATGAAGAAAAATGTTTTATGCATAGAAAGAAACAGGTCTATTTGTTTTTTAATCGAAACATTACTGAAGAATAAATATTCAGTGTTATCTGTAGGAAACAATCTTTTGGCGATGGAGCGCATAAACTCGGGAATAGAAATAGATACTATTATCATAAGTATAGAAAATGCTGAGGATGAAAATGCCGAACTCCTCTACCACCTGGGCTCAAGTAGCCTCTTACGAAATATTCCTGTTGTTGTTTTGTCAAATAGTAAATATGATGAATTGAAATCTATTTATTCAGAAAGCAATGTTCATGCTTTTTTTACAAAGCCTTTTAATCCTATAGAACTTGCCGAAAAAATAGATCAAACAATGCTAATAGATAAGCAGTCACAAATTTTACACAAGAAAAGAAAAGTATTTAATCTTAACTAGAATTGAACATTAATCCTCAATACCATGAACTTCCAATAATTATTTTTTTACTTCTAAACACACCCACAAAATGATTACTGGAACTACATTTTCAAATCAACCTAATCTTGTCAGGCTGACGGATGAGCAGGAAGAACCTGTTTCGAAAGCTATAGAAAAAACATTTCTATATGTTGGAAAATCCTCAAACAAGACTGATAAATGCCTTTCATTTTTTGACAAGAGCTATAATACGGCAAGTCTTTTTTTAGCCAAAGAACAATTACTTTATTTGCATTCAGCTGGTCAAAATTTACCCGACGTAGTTATTATTGATATTCCTTTTAACCAAGACCAACTTTCAAAATTTGGGGAGTTTTTAAATTCTAATTTATGGAGTTCAGTTATACCTGTTATTTATAATGAAACCGCATTGAATAAAAAGCATTTGGTACAATTGAAATCTATCGGCCTGGCAGATGATATTGTAAATATTAGTGATTATTGCAACGAGCTTTATAAGAAAGCATCTTTTCTAAAAAAGGTAAAATCGCATTCAACAAAAAAAGGTCTTCA
>JBBPZF010000002.1:0-3761 GCA_038199105.1 Chitinophagales bacterium
TCCTTCAGGCTGGTATAAGTATTTAAATCCAGCGCACCTGTTAAAGTAAATTTATCCTGGTTTATATAATTTACATCTCCATGAATTTGAAAATCATTCACCCTGCTTTCGTTTCTTACGATAAAGCTTTTGCCATCTAAATTATCGTTTACAAAAAGTGGCAAGCCATGATACGTGATCACCGCTGCTTTGGCACTGAAATTAAAATGCTTATCAACAGTAGCTTTTATGCCGCCATAAAATTGTACTTCTTTCGTATTGTTCAAAAATGTGGGATCCTGCATATAAGGATTCTCGCCACTTAATGTACGGAAGCTGTTGGGAATATACCTTCCTACCCAGCCTCCCTGTATCATCAATACATTGTGCTGCAATTGCGCCTCACCGTACACGTTAGGTAATATAGTTACATCCTTGTTATTCCATGAGGGCGTAGCTCCTCCATGAAAAGTAAACACATCGCTGTAGAATACAAGTTCCGGAGCAAGCTGAAATAAATTATTGGTAACATGATTGGGGGAATTTTTGAGTTGGAATTTATCAAAATTTCCGCTGGCAATAACTTTCACAGAAACTGATTCGCTGAATTTCTTTTCTGCCGGCAAGTTGAGTATCAGTGTAGTTTCCGATGCTTTGCTTTCCCTGGAAAAAGTATGCAGCTCTGCATGCGGATTGTAAATAAAATTCAAGTCATTTACTGCAATATTTCTATAGCCGATACCGGCAGAAAAATCCTGGTAGCTTCTTCTTATCGTGCCTTTATCATAGTCAAAAAGATTGTGATTGTATCCATATTGATAATATTCATGCTGTGCAAATGCAGCGAAGCCGTAAGTTTCATTCTTTTCAGTAAACAGGCTTCCTGTACCCTTCACATTTATTTCACTGAAATCCTGGCTCTTAATTTTTCCCCTGGATGAAATGTAATCGCCATATACGTTTACAATATTCTTTTTGCCATCGCCAAAACTAAAGGCGCCCGAAACATACGGTGTAGTGAAGCTGCCAAAGCCAAGCTTCAACTGGTTTCTATCCCCAAGCTGAAGCGAAGTATCTGCGGATAAAGCAAGAGGTTTCAACGGCACAGGCTGGTAGGTAAAAAATAAATTTTGCGGCGGAATATTATATGCAAGCCTCGGCCTTGATGTATCACCGGCAATTGGCGAAGCGTATAAATTAATTTTTACAGGCGTACGCAGCACGGGTTTATAAGAGGAGGTAATTTCTATAGTTTGTCTTTTTGTAGTGTCTCTTTGAGCATAAGCCATTCCGGTGCATAAGAAGCAGCAGGCTATAAAGCTTACAATTATTTTATTTGGAAATGATAGCATCTTAGGGTTCATTAAAATCATTAATTAAAAAATATGGCTGCGTGACAATTTATTTTTTTGGTACAGGCGAGGTTTCCACTTTTGAATTTTCCTGTTCCTCACTTATCGCACGGCTTAATTTATCACTTGCTTCTTTTTTCAGTTCGGGAATAGTTACATTGTTTGAAACACTCTGGTAAGTGGCTTTCGCATTGAAGTAATCTTTTTCTTTCAGGTAAATATCACCCAAAAGAATATAGGCTTTAGCAACCCAATAGTCATAAGAAGCGGTAACTTTTATTACCTCCATACCAGCCTTTTCAGCCGTAGCAAGTTCATTCATTGTGAAATAGCAGTTCGCAATTTCATAGCGGGCTTCAGCGCCCCAGGCAGACTTGTTAATGGCCGCCACCTGCTTAAATGCAGTGATAGCCTGCCCGCAATTATTTTCCGCCTGTAATGATTTACCTAACACAAGATTTGCAATGGCCTTATCATCTGTACTTAAACCTTTTTTCGTCAGTAACTCTTTTGCTGTGTTGTTAGCTTCTGTAAAATCTTTCGTCTGGTAATAACTTCTTACCAAACCACGCAAAGCTTCCAGTTCATTCTCGGGCGTAGTCGCCAGCTCTTTTAATTTTGTAAAATATATTTTCGCTTTAGCATAATCCTGCAGCTCAAAATAGTAAGTACGGGCAGCCGCCAACGCAGCTCTTTCAGCATACTTGTTGCTTCCCAGGTTTACCACAGCTTCGTAGCCCTGCGCCGCATTTTGCCAGTCTTTATTTTTAGAATAACATTCACTCCTGTAAAAATTAGCTTCTAATAGATAAGCCCCTTGCGGATATTTGGAAAGATAATCTGAGAGAGCAGTAATTGCTGAAGCGCAATCATTATTATTATACCTATGCTCTGCGGATGCGAACGTCAATGAATCTGCTTCTGAAATGCTGATGACCTTTCCTGATTTTTTTACAAAGTCAACATAATCATTTGGACGGCCCAATTCTACATAAATGTTTTTCATATTATCCATTGCCTCATCTGCCTCCGCTGATTGCGGATAGAGGCTTACCAGCTTCTGGTAATATTTCAGCGCTTCATTATTCTCATTCAGGTTGTAATTAGAAAGGCCAAGCTTCAGGTACACTTTCGGGTATTGCCCACTCGCATCTTTCATCTCAAGAATTTTATTGAGATAAGGAATTGCATCCCTGAACTTCTCCTGCGCCATATATGTATTGGCGATTTGCATATTTGATTCTGCAACAAGGTCGCTCTGAGGATACCGCTGGATGAGAGAATTAAAAGTTTTTATTCTTTCCGTTGGGTTATTGATGCCGCTTATTAGTGCGACCTGGTATAAAGCATAGTCACTTTGCGGAAAGCCTTTATTAATAACATTTTCATACATCGTTTTGGCAGCGCTATAATTCTTTTGCATGAAGTAGGCATCGGCAGCCCTTACATAAGCATCTTGCGCCAGGGAAGAAGATTGCGATGAAAGAGAAGAAGACATATCCTTGAAATTTGCCAGGGCAAGCGGATAGTTCTCGTTAGCGAGATAAGCATAACCAAGCACATATTTCGCCGCATCCGGATTTGCTTCTCCCTGGTAGCCGCCCTGCGAAAGATAGGCAGTCATGTACCTGATAGCATCATCATAACGGCCCAGTTTATACGAAACTTCCGCCTTCCAAAAATTTGCAAACGGCAATACATTTCCTGCATTAGGATCGCGGATTATTTTCGAAAGCAAATCATCTGCCTGCGTGATTTTTCCATCGTTGATGTATTCGGTCGCTTTGCCAAATAAAAGCTTTGGATATACTTTTTGCATTGAAGGTGTTGGCTTGCCAAATGATTCATACAATTTAATTGCGTCGCTATAGTTATTGGTATTAGCCAACAGGTTTATCAAAATTTCCTTTGCCTCGTCAGCATAAGTTGATGTTGGATAGAGATCAAGAAATTTATTCATGTCGCTCAAAGCAACATCCTGGTAGCCGAGCTCGTAAGAAAGTTTTGCATAATTAAAACGCGAAATTTCCTGCTGCTTCCTGTTACTGTTATTATTGGCACTGTAGAGAAATGCATTTCGGGCATTCTCTTTTTGATTGGTTCTTAAATAAAGATCGCCGAGCAGGTACATGGAATTTTGCCCCAATGAATCTTTTTCGTTGCTCAATTGCTTAAAGCCTTCAATCGCCTTTTCTACCTGGTTGCCATCGTAATAAGAATAACTGAGTTCGTACATTACTTCTTTGGAAACTTTATCCGCACTATTTACATAAGCCTCTAACAAGGGCAGCGCTTTTGCGAATTGTTTTTTCTCAAAGTATATCTGCCCAATTAAAAGGTTAAGGTCTTTCCGATAATAAACATCATTGTGGGTCAGCGCCTGCTCCCCATAGCGCAAGGCTCCATCTTTGTTGCCCTGGGCATAATAAA
>JBBPZF010000003.1:0-2393 GCA_038199105.1 Chitinophagales bacterium
AAAACTATATGTTTCAAAATATTTTATTATAAGCTCAATATTTTTCTCAAATAATGCAAACAGGTGTTTATTAATAATGTTTCCGGTAGAGATTAATAAAAGGCGTGCCGGGGATTTGCTCAGAATGGACGAATCAAAAAAATCGTTGTCTTTAGTTATTAGAATCCTGCGTTCTTCTTTAGCTATAGCCCTGATTTTCATTGTCCGTTGTCCTGTCTTTGTTGGGTAAATCATTGGTGTGCCTAACATCAAAGTTTTTGCTTTTTAAGAATAAAGCGAGCGTAATCGGAAGTTGTGCATCAACAAAAAAATTTATCACGCTGAAATTTTGTGAATAGTTTTTGTTTCAGAAAGGCGGGAAGCATATAATAAAGAGGCTTTTATATCCTCTTTTTCTAAGCCGGATAATCCGCAATTATTTCCTCTATTGTCATACCTGCTGAAAGCAAGTCTAATATTAGGGAAACAGGATATCGCATGTTGCGCACGCTGCGTTTACCATGGCAAATCTCAGGATTGACGGTAATGCGGTGTAACAGATCTTCGGGCATGTTTTTATTTGATATGTAATTTATAAAATTAAGTAAGAAGTAAGCTAAAAGTTGTGTTGTGTATCAATTTTTAAAATGAAATTATGGAATCGAAATTGGGGATGGCATGAATAATTTTCCAAATTAAACGAGGCTTAGAACTCCAAAGCTTTTTCTTTCAAAAACAAATAATTGTAACCGTTAGAACAATGATGAAAAACTTTTGGAAAGTTCTAAACTTCCTAAAAGTTATTGCACCCTGCATGGCGTGGTGAGTAAAATTATTTCCCCTCTATTTTAAAAAAACTATCCAAAAAAATTAAATTTAATCACTTATATGTTCATACATTTGGACAAGCAATAAAAATGATGTGAGGGATTGACCGCTTCTCTAAAACGATTTTTAAATTTCAAAATAAGAATTATGATACAGGAAATAAAAAAGTTAGGGTTATCTGTTATGTTGTGTATTTTATTTTTTTCATTAAAAGCGCAACAAAAACAACCGGTGGATTATGCCGATCCTTTTATGGGGACTTCTGAATCCCGCTGGATGCTCAATCCCGGTTCCACGCTTCCTTTTGCAATGGTGCAACTAAGCCCGGACAACCAGGGTGATCAATGGAAATCGGGTTATGAATACACTATTGCAAGTATTACGGGCTTCAGCCACATTCATTCATGGACGATGGCCGGGCTATCAATAATGCCGACAACAGGTATTATTAACCCCCGTATTTCTCAGGCCGAAGAGCCCACTACTACAGGCTCCACTTCGGGCCATCGTTCCCGGATAGATAAAAGTACAGAGCACGCAAGTCCCGGATATTACTCTGTAGAATTAATGAACTACAAGATTAAAACGGAACTTACCAGCACAACACGTTGTGGATTTTTCCGGCTTACTTTTCCCGAAACAAAAGAAGGAAATGTATTGTTTAACCTGTTGTTTCCTGCCGAATACCCTTTTAAAGTGCTGGACGCTACCATCACCAAAGTAAGTGATACAGAAATTGAAGGATATTCAAAACAAACAAGCGCAGGCTTTAATGATTACACGATTTTTTTTGTAGCACGCTTCAATAAGCCCTTCAAAACTTTTGGTGGATGGGAAGGAAAAGATATGAAGATTGGCGTTTCAGAAATAAAAGGAAGTGGCGATGTAGGCGCTTATGTAAATTTTGAAACTAAAGATGGAGAAGAGGTTTTATTGCAGACTGCAATATCTCTTGTCAGCATAAAAAATGCAAGGCTCAACATGGAGGACGAGTTGAAACCTTTTGGATGGAATTTTGACGCCGTAAGAAAAAATGCAAGGGATACATGGAATAATCTTTTAAGCAAGATCACAGTGAAAGGTGGAACAGCCGTAAATCTAAAAAAGTTTTATACAAATCTTTATCACTCTTATTGTGCCCGTACTATATGGAGTGATGTAAATGGCGAATACCGCGATCCTTGTGAAAACATACAAAAACTGGAAGACCCAAAATCACCTATGCTAGGTAGTGATGCTTTCTGGAATACTTTCTGGAACTTGAACCAATTGTGGACTTTGGTAAATCCATCTATTGCTAACAAATGGGTTAAGTCTGAATTGGAGATGTATAAGCATGGAGGATGGTTATCAAGAGGTGCAGCAGGGATTGAATATTCGGGTATCATGGTGGCGTCGCATGAAATACCGCTTATGGTGAGCGCTTATCAAAAAGGCATAAGAAATTATGATGTAAAAACATTATATGAATCTATTATACACCAGCAAACAGTGCAGGGCATAAAACATCCCTGTGGTGGTTTTGCCGGAAACGAGCAACTGGATGCTTATATCAAACACGGATATATGCCTGCAGATTCAGGGGC
>JBBPZF010000004.1:0-5256 GCA_038199105.1 Chitinophagales bacterium
AAAGAAGTGGCAGGCAAAGGAATTCAAAAGCTGAACGATGCAGGAATAGAAACAATGGTAGGGGTTTTAGAAAAAGAATGCAGCGAACTTAATAAGCGCTTTTTTACCTTTCATCAAAAACAAAGGCCATATATTATTTTAAAATGGGCACAAAGCGCTAATGGAAAAATTGGAAAAGAAGGCGGACGGGTTTTAATAAGCAATGACTACAGTAACAGGCTCGTGCATAAATGGCGAAGCGAAGAAGCGGCTATTTTAGTTGGAACGCATACAGCGGAACAAGACAATCCTTCCTTGACAACGAGGCTGTGGCATGGAAATAATCCTGTGCGAATAATTATAGATAAAGAATTGCGATTGCCCGCATCGCTATCGTTATTTAATGGCGAAGCAAAAACGATAATTTTTAATCTATCGAAAGAGGGAACAGAAAAAAACTTAGTTTATAAAAAGTTAGAAGATGATGGATTTACAGATAATTTGATGCGTTCTCTCTTTAAAATGAATATTCAAAGTGTAATGGTGGAAGGAGGAAGTAAAACGCTGCAATCCTTTATTGATGAAGGTTTATGGGATGAGGCGAGAGTAATTAACAATGAAGAATTAATCATTGAAAATGGAGTTGCCGCACCTGAAATGAAAAATTTTACTCTAGAAAAGCAGAAAAGATATTTGAATGATGTGATAAGTTATTTCAGCAATAACACTTGAGGTTATTTAATTCTGTACGCATAGTTACTCCTCTGCACGCAACCTGATCAACCGTAATATTTCCTTCCTGATTAAGCCGCTGAAAGGTTTTATAAAAAACCAATAAAGGGAGAAGATAGATTTACTTTTCTTCGTCAAATAAAATATTCTTGTCTCTGTGCTTACAATCGTTTTATTCTCAGCAATTGCTTCAAAAGAAAAATTCCAAAAGATTTTTATATTTTTTTGCGAAGCATCAATTACAAATTCATCAAAAGGATTTTCTTCAAGATAAGTGAAGCCGATATTTTTTATAAAATGTTGCAGCTTCAAATCTTTTGCCGGCAATCCTCAGCTTCATCAAGGCTTTGGTAAGCGTTGATTTGCTCATGTCAATATTTTTTGCGGCACTAAAACAATTTTTCGCTGAAGCATTAACCAAAAGCTGATGATACTCGTTAAAAGTATACTCAGAAAGATATTTATTTATGAGGAATTGATTCTTGATTCTTGATTCTTTGATTATTTGATACTGGATGCTTGATTCTTGATACCTGGTACCTCAGCGCCACTCAACTATACTCGAGCACCTCGCTAACTTCAGTAGCCGGAAGTTGCGCATTGCGCATAGCAATACCCCTGATAGCATTATCACTAAATTCAACAAACGCTTTTTTCGAAACAGCATCATCTCCAATCATCACGGGTATTCCTATATCGCCTCCTTCGCGAATGGATTGTATCAGCGGAATTTCACCAAGAAAAGGAATATCAAATTCTTCAGCAAGATTTTTACCGCCTTCTTTTCCAAAAATATAATATTTGTTATCCGGTAATTCTGCGGGAGTGAAATAACTCATATTCTCAACAAGCCCTATTATGGGCACTTTCAGTTGCGCCTGGTTAAACATGGCAATTCCTTTTTTGGCATCAGCTAAGGCCACAAGTTGCGGTGTCGTTACTACTATCACACCGGTTACAGGAACTGTCTGCACAATAGTAAGATGAATATCACCAGTGCCGGGCGGCATGTCAATGATAAGGTAATCCAAATCCCCCCAATCCACATCGCTCACAAATTGCCTGATAGCGCTGCTCACCATTGGGCCCCGCCATACCACAGCCTGCTTTTCATCAACCAATAAACCGATACTCATAAGTTTTATACCGAAGCGCTCCAGTGGAACTATTTTACCCTTGCCATCTACATCCTTCATCACGGGCCTTTCGCCACGCACACCAAACATAATATGCACGCTCGGCCCATAGATATCGGCATCCATCAATCCAACTTTAGCACCGCCTTCAGCAATAGCCAAAGCCAGGTTTGCGGCAACCGTACTTTTACCTACTCCCCCCTTTCCACTTACTACGGCAATAATGTTTTTCACGCCGCTTAATACATTATCATCTTTTCTTAATGAAGTTGTGTTGCTGGTAAAGTTTACGGTCACGTTTGCTTCTTTGCTTACCAGCAATTGAACCGCATTTATACATGCATTTTTTATAAGGTCTTTCAAAGGGCAAGCGGGTGTAGTAAGCACTACCGTGAAAGAAACATTGTTGCCTGCAATCTGTATATTTTTAACCATATTCAGTGTAACAAGGTCCTTACCAAGATCAGGCTCTTGCACGTTACTCAACGCATCCAAAATATCTTTTTCCGTCATCGTTCAATTTTTTGTTAAAAACAGTTTGTATCTGCAAATTTAAACATTGATCGCCTTACTTTGTTTAAATAAAACCTACGGCGAGGGTCATAAAATTGCTAATTTTAAATGTGTGACTAATTTTATAAACCTTAAAATAATAAACCCATTTAAAGGGCTGGCTATGAAAAAAATTGTACAATACCTCCTTATATTTTCTTGTCTACTTCCCGCTGCAGCCAATGCCCAGTTTGAAACTTACAAAGATTCAGTTGTTCAATTGTACGGCGAAGTTATGTCTGCAGATAGCCTTATGGCGCTGCCTTCGGTAAGTATAATAGTAAAGGGACAAAACCGCGGAACGATAACCAATGAGCAAGGCGTTTTCTCTATTGTCGTTTTAAAGGGAGATGAAGTTCAATTTACCAGCGTTGGTTATAAGCCGAAGGATGTGCTTATACCTAAAACGCTTGATGGCAACCAGCAAAGTATGATACAGCTAATGGTGGAAGACACCGTGTATTTGCCTGCCACTATTATTAAGAAACGACCTTCACGTGAGGAGTTTGACCGGGATTTTGTAAATACAAAAGTACCGGATGATGAGCAGGAAATCGCCCGCCAAAATCTTTCTGAAAGTAATAGGCGTGCCTTAATGGCTGTGTATCCGCGGGACGGGCGAGAGGCTTCGAACTATTACCTAAAGCAGAATGCGCAGAAATACTATTCGGCGGGTCAATTGCCTCCGCAAAATATTTTTAACCCTATGGCGTGGGCAGAATTTATTAAAGCCTGGAAGCGGGGAGATTATAAGAAAAAATAAAAAATGTAAGCCATCTTTGCATTTAAAGTTTTCGCATCATTTTTTTGAACCTTAGCCCAGGCATTTTGAAAATTTTTTCAAAGAAAATTTGTGTTGAATATTGAACTTACTTCGCTTGTTTTTCATTTCATTTATAAAATCGATTTTCCTCATCTCTGTTACGGAACCTTCTTAAACCTCAAAGTGCCCAAAAGGGCACCTTGAACTCTAATTGAAAAACCACCGCTATATTCTTTACGCTTTTAATAAGCGCTTAATTTATTTTTGATTGAGTAATTATCTTTTTTTGATTGATAATTTCTATTGCAAAAATGCAATATGTATTTAATGGAAACCACCGTTAAAACACCCTTTTTATGCGGATTTTCCCCCGTGGTATTGTTTTGCTATTTTGGATATTGTTTTCTAATAAAATCAATATCTGTTGGTGAAAGCTTTGTATTTTCCGGCGTGCCAAAGCCGTCAGTGGTGAACTCCGGCGGAAAAAAATACATCATAATACTCGTGACATCCAATTGAGTGAACTGGGTTATGCTCTTACTGTATTTATCAAAAAGATTACTATCTACTTCCGCCTTACTCCAGTTATTAGGTGGCCCTCCAAAATATTTATATACGGCCGGCTTGTTCCATTTAATGCCACCTGCAGGGCTTTGATGTTCGTGAATACAACCAAGGGCGTGTCCAAATTCATGGACGACTACCCGTTCCCATTCTTCATCATCGGTATCGTTTCGCAGCCACCCAAAGTTCATAGTTGGTTCGTTGTCCGGCACTACTTTGCAGTCCGTACCAACCGTACTCCAGGAGCCACTGTCGGCGACAAACGATATACGTATCATTGCATTTTTGCCGGTTACAAACTTGAGCTTAATGTTTGCATTCGCTTGGATTTTCCTGGTCCAATAACTGGCGTACTTTTTTGTTTTCTTTTTTTGTAAATCGCTTCCATCAAGAAATGCGACTGTTATTGTTTGTCCTTTCTGCCATTTGTTATCGGTTAAAATCGCCATCCGCGACAGCACAACATGATGCTCGGGGCTAAATTGCTGATGAGGATTATTAATGAAGCTTCTCATAACGGCGTGCTCAGCTGTATCTTTCTCTGCCGGGTTGTTTGCCGGGTTAGCTTTAATGGCTTCATACATTTGCCGATGCAGGTTCAATGTTGAAATGGGACGATCTACACACACGTGCAGTTCTGCTTTTGGGGATGTTGTTTTCTTATTCATGGTGATATTTTTACTTGCTTTTTATTTGAGTTTAGGCTGATAAACCGAATTTGAATCTCAAACGCTTTGAATATGTGTTTATGCTTCACTAAAAAATAAACATTCGGCTTTACGGGTTCTTACGTTATCAAGGTTTCAGATTTTCCCTTTATTCAAAAATTAATCATACTCACTATTATTTTTTTCATAATCGTCATGCTTCTCTTCGTCTTCCTCATCTTTTTCATCGGGTATAGTAGCCGGGTGTTCCTCCAGGAATTCTATTTTTTCATTAAAAAGTGTGTTCCCTATTTTCTGCAATGTCATTAGGCCATCAACAATTTTTCTATTGGCTTCTTTAGCTTCATTCCTAAACTTTGGCCCCCAGGGATCTACAGGCTTTGGCCCATGGGGAGTTAACACCCATAGCGGCCCATCAGCAAGGCTGCCTATAAGAAAATTTACCATCGCTTCATCGAAAGGAAAAGGAAACCGGAAAGAATTGACATCTATAATGCAGGGTGCTGATGATATGCCATTAGCTATTACCCGTAGTTCTGATGTGCCTGTTGGCATTGAAAAAGGTATTCCAAAATTGGTAGTTTGAAGAGCGCTGCCTGTAGCCACCGCCATACTGCTATGATCAAAAGTGCGGCAATAAGTGACGTGGCCAGATGCGATATTTTTTATTTGCACAAGAGTGTAATTGGTTGCTGCGGCGGCATCATCCCCATAGCCTACCGCCTGCGATAAGCCATTGAATTGGATACCCTGCAAAGAATAAGTAAAGAAAGGCCTTACGGTAGAAGGGCAAGAAGTAATATGTGGCCTCCAGGAGGCGTCAATGCAGCCATAGTAGCTATAGGCGTATACTTCGTTGGTT
>JBBPZF010000005.1:0-9193 GCA_038199105.1 Chitinophagales bacterium
CTTTGTGACTGCCGGTCTATGATGCTCGTAAGCGGTTGAATATTCTCTTTTCGCTCTAGCACTTTTGAATTCTGTAAATTTTTGTTCGCAATCATTATCGTCGCAAGCGGCGTATGAAATTCATGCGTGATGCTGTTGGCAAAATCCGATTTCATTTCTGCTAATTTTTTTTGTTTAAGCCAATTTTTAAAAGTGAAAAAATAAATAAGCACAACCGCCAAAATGGAAAACAAACACAACGCAAATGTTGGCATCATCAAAAAGAAAATAGATAAGTACCTGTTGCTGGAATCTACATAAAGGGAAAAAGTAATTTGGTAACTATGGTCTGCAGGTGAGCTTACATTAAGAAAGGTAACCTGGTTTTGCTTCGAAGGCATTTTAAGCGAGCCGTCTATTCTCACGCCGGCGGGTACCTGCATTGCTGCATTTATTAAGGGATAGTCAACTCCTTTTTGATATAAAGAAATATAATGATTGTTAGCAAACGTGATGCTTAATCCTTCAATGGTGAGGAGATATTTTAAGTTGTGCTTAAGTTTATCATTAATAACTATTGCCTGGAAAAGGCTGTCCATATTGCTTCTGCGGCGCAGCTCGCTAAATATACTATCACACAATTTTTGTTTTGCAATGGCAAATTGCGCCGTGTCTTTCTTGTATAAAGTTTCCAGCATTGCCATATCGTTATTTACAAAACTGTCAATAATTTTTTGGCCGCCTGGAAAAACCTTGTCATTGCGAATGCTTTTGCTGTAGCTATCGTTGATAACATTTTTCTCTACAGAAAAAAAATGCTCATCTTTTAATTTATAAGTATTGTAAACCAGGAAAAACTGAACAGAGATCAGTATTATAAAGCTGGCCAACGCAATATTTCTATATAACCTGATAGTAGATGTCAAAGTAAATGGTTCTTGATTAAAGATAGTAACCAAAAAGTAGTAATGTAAAATTGTTAAGGCCGTGTTAACAATATGTTTAGGAAGTGTTAACAAGCGTCGCGTATTGTTTAGGATATATTTGATCTGTTAAAAAATTCCAAAGAAAAAATGATTGGCTCTTGTCTCTACATCTTCCTTCCAGGAGATCAATAAATACAATTATAAGATTAAATCAAAAATATGAGTAACAAACGAATTCTACTTAAGTTTAGCGTGTATGCATGCTTTTTTATTTTCGCCTTTTCTACAAGTTCTTTTTCCCAGGTAACAAATGCGCCGAAGGAAAAGGTAAAAATTTCAGGTATCGTAAAAAATAATCTTAACGAACCGCTGAAAGGCGCCTCTGTAGAAGACCTGAATTCGGGCGAAACGGTATTAACAAGCTCGCTGGGCTCTTACATAATTGCTGCTGATAAAGGCGATTCATTAAGAGCTTCTTTTGTAGGGTATAACCCTTATACTTTCACATTTACAGATCGCATTGTATATGATATTACCATGGAAAATGTAAAAGGAAGTTTAGATGAAGTGGTAATAGTAGGCTATGGCAAGCAAAGAAAAATAAGCCAGATAGGTGCACAATCTGTTTTGGAAACAAAAGATCTTAAGCAGCCGATAGCCAATGTGGGCGCAGGTTTGGCCGGCAGGCTGGCAGGTCTTGTTGCCGTGCAGCGTACGGGTGAGCCGGGGCATGATGATGCTGATATCTGGATACGTGGTATTGCAACGGTAAATAATTCGCGCCCTCTTATATTAGTGGATGGCGTTGAGCGTTCTTTAAGTAATCTAAATTATGATGATATCGCATCCTTCAGTATTTTGAAAGATGCTTCCGCTACGGCCGTGTATGGTGTGAGAGGGGCAAATGGTGTAGTGCTTATCACAACCAAAAGAGGCAAACCCGGCAAGCCTGAATTTAACCTTGATTATCTCCATTCAGTAACAACATTTACCAGGTTGCCGAAGATGGCTGATGGTATTACTTATATGAACCTGGCTAATGAGGCATTGGTTACAAGAGGCGATGCGCCGAAATATACCCAGGACTATATTGATAAAACCCTTGCGGGCACTGATCCATATCTTTATCCAAATGTAAACTGGATAGACAAAGTATTTAAGAAATACGGAGACAACAATAAAGTGACACTTAATATAGATGGTGGTGCGCCATCAGCCTTTTATTATGTTTCCCTCGGTTATTATGACGAAAAAGGATTTATAAAATCAGATCGTGCTCAGCCGTATCATAGCGGTGTCGGCTATTCGAGATTCAACTTCACCAGTAACCTAACGCTTAAGGTTACAGGGACTACTTCCATCGAACTTGGCTTGCAGGGTTATTATAGCAATGGACATTATCCCGGGGTTAATGGCGGTGGTTACTATAACCCCCATAACGCAAACCAGGTAAATTCTATATTTCAATCGGTTATAGATCTGCCGCCGGTTGAATTGGCTTACACTTATCCTGGTGACACTACCTCCGGTAGAAACCCAAATGGTGGTTTTAGAAACCCATTTGATGCGGCTGCAAGATCAGGATATGCGAATCAGTACGAGACGCAGGTTTACACCAATATTCGTCTGCGCCAGCAACTGGGCATGTTAGTGAAGGGCCTATCTTTTACCACGATGTTTGCCTTCGACAGTTATAGTGAACTTGATATAAATCATGCTAAAAGGCAAAACGCTTACATAGCCAATAACCGCAATCCTGACGGTAGTTTAAACCTGCTTTTAACTTATGCGGGCTCCAATTCCTTGGGCTACGACAGATTTAACGGTGGCAATAGGAGGGTCTATACCGAGACTGCCTTGAACTACGATAGCTCATTCGGCAGGCACCGCGTAAGTGGTTTGTTATTATATAATCAAAGTGAGTTTATTGATGCTTTCGCCGGCGACTTTACAAGCTCTATACCTTTTCGTACACGCGGCTTAGCAGGTAGGGCCACTTATTCTTATGATGATAAATATTTTGCAGAATATAATTTCGGTTATAATGGCTCAGAAAACTTTGCCAAATCAGGCAGGTATGGCTTTTTCCCATCTTATGGATTAGGTTGGGTAGCGTCAAATGAAAATTTTTATAAGCCATTAAAGAATATTATTACCTTCTTAAAATTCCGCTTCTCGACCGGCCTTGTGGGGAATAGCAATATCGGTAGTCTAAGGTTTGCTTACCTTGATCAGGTTAATACCGGAGCTAACGGCTATACGTTGGGCGCAAACAGAAGTGGTACCGGCGGCTATCAAATCAGCAGCTATGGCGTAAACCTTACCTGGGAAAGCTCACGCAAAACAAATATCGGTATGGAGATGACGTTGTTGCACGCAGCAACTTTGCAGGTGGATCTGTTTAAAGAGCACCGCACGGGTATATTCCTGCAAAGAGGCACGGTACCTGAATTTGTGGGCCTCACCAATGCCCCTTATGGTAACCTTGGAGTGGTGGACAATGCAGGTGTTGATATTTCGTTGCAGCAAAATCACAAACAAATTGCCAGGAACCTCTACCTGAGTTTGCAGGGTAATTTCACCTATGCCCGTAATAAAGTTATTTCCAATGATCAGCCCAATCAAAAATATCCCTGGCTTAACAAGACCGGGCAGGGGGTACTTGCGCGATATGGCTTGATAGCGGAAGGCTTATTTAAAGACTCTGCGGAAATATTAAACTCTGCCCAACAAACTTTTGGAGAAGTGAGGCCCGGCGATATTAAGTTTAAGGACCTTAATGGCGACGGAAAAATTGATGCCTTTGACCAAACAGTTATCGGAACAGGAGATGTACCGTTTATTTTGTATGGCGTTGGTTTTGATCTTACATATAAAAATTTTAGCATCGGCGCATTTTTCCAGGGGCAGGCAAAAGCAAATATTTTATTAAGTGGAAACAGTATCCAACCTTTCTCGGGCGATGGAGGCGTAGGCAATGCTTACAGCATTATTACCGACAGGTGGACGCCTGAAAATCCAAATCAAAATGCCTTTTACCCACGGCTCGGGTTTGGAGGGCCAAAAAATAATAATAACAACCAGGCAAGTACATGGTGGCAAAAAGATGCCAGCTTCGTAAAGCTGCGCACGCTAAAGTTTGCTTATACCTTCCCGGACGCAAAGTTTACAAAATTTGGTATCAAAGGAACCTACCTGTATTTAATCGGCGAAAACATACTTACGTTCAGCAAGTTTAAGCTTTGGGATGTAGAACTAAACACATCTAACGGTGTACGCTACCCGCAGGTGGCAGCATACTCCGCAGGCATTCATTTTGATTTTTAAAATTCAACAAAAAGAATATGAAAAAAATAATTTTAACCGTCCTAGCTTCTTTTCTATTGATCGGTATATGGTCGTGTAAGAAAGGATACCTCGACCAGGTGCCGGCAGACAGGACAACCATAGAGCAGGTATTTGCCCACAAGAATACCGTGGATAATTTTTTGGCCAATGTTTATTCGTACATAAGGGATGAAGCTTCTCAGCGATATATAGGCGGATCTACCTCCGGCGGGCCATGGACGGGCGCTTCAGACGAAGCGGAATATGACTGGAGCTTTGTCTTCAGCAATTATATGAACGTGGGAGCATGGGGCCCAACGTCCGGTGTGGTGAACGACTTTTGGAAAAACTATTATATAGGTATTCGCTCTGCCACTTACTTTATGGCGCACGTGGGAGAAGCGCCGGAAATCGCGGGCACACCTTTGCTTGCAAGATATACTGCCGAAGCAAGAGCTTTGCGTGCTTATTACTATTACAGCCTTCTGAAAATATTCGGACCTATTACGATCATTGGAGATAATGTGGTAGCGCCGGATGCTCCTTTGAACGATGTACAACTGGCCCGCAGTCCTTATGATTCCTGTGTTGATTACATAGCGAGTGAATTTGATAAAGCTGCCGCCGACCTGCCTGATAATAGTTTCACCAATGCGGATTATGGAAGAATGACCCGCTCCGTGGTAATGGCGTACAAGGCGCAATTGTTGCTTATTGCTGCGAGCCCGCTGTATAACGGTAATAGCGATTATGCTTCTCTAAAAAATCCTGATGGAACTCAATTAATAAATCAACAGGCTGATCCTTCGAAATGGGCAAAAGCAGCGGCGGCATCAAAAGCATTTATTGATGCTTATGTGCCCGGCAAGTTCAGACTCTTTAAAGAATACGATGGTTCCGGTAACCTGGATCCTTTAGCTTCCTGCAGGGATGTAATGCTTAATGATTGGAATGAAGAATGGATATTTGGAAAGGTAGGCGCTGACCCCGGCACCAGGCAATATGAAGGAACCCCCTATCATTCGGGATCGGATGGAGCAGTACGGGGCAGCGGTGGCCTCGGCCCAACGCAGGAAATGGTAGATGCTTACTTTATGAACAATGGGCTTTCAATTAATGATCCGAATTCAGGCTATGTTGAAACTGGATTCTCCACGTCCGCAGGAACATATACAAAGGCCGGTATCTATAATATGTACACCAACAGGGAACCGAGATTTTATGTAGGAATAACTTATAATGGCAGCACCTGGCTAAATACCACTTCTCCCTCAGGAACTATAATTACGCAAACATATTATACCGGCAATTCAGGTAAAAAAGTAGGTAGTAACGATTATTCTCCAACGGGATACATCATAAGAAAGAACATTGCACAGAGTTATGCTAATAATTCCCGGTCATGGGTAATGCTACGGCTCGCACAGATTTATCTTGATTATGCTGAAGCATTAAATGAATCAGCGGCAGACAATCCTGATATAGCTAAATATGTGAACCTTATAAGAGAGAGGGCAGGCATCCCGGATTTACCCGCAGGCTTATCGCAAAGCCAAATGCGCCTGGCTATACGTAAAGAGAGGAGAGTAGAGCTCGCTTTTGAAAACGCACGATACTTTGATACCCGTCGTTGGAAGATTGCGGAGCAGACAGATGGAGGCCCGTTTTATGGAATGAATATCAATGCCGGCACCAGCGTAGATGATCCGGCCTTTTATCAAAGAACTGTATTTGAAACACGTGTTTTTGAAAAGAAAGATTATATATGGCCAATACCTCAGCAGGAGCTGAATGTTGATAAGAATCTTGTGCAAAATACTGGATGGTAAAGCTGCAAAATATTCACGGAGTTGAAAAATAGTTGGTTAATATAAATTGTAAACAATGAGCATTCAATCAAAAATTATAAAAGCATTCGCAGGCATAATACTATTTTCATTGGCAATAGTTTCATGCAACAAACCTGATGTGGTAACTTATGGTAACGAAGGCAACATTTATATGCCGAGGGCTACGGGAAGTAATAGCAGCTTGTTATTGTTACTTGCTGATACAGCGCAGACGACTACGTTTGGCGCTTCGTATGGCGGTTTGAATTATCCTACGCAGGATATTGATGTAACCTTTCAAATTGATCCTTCGCTAATAAGTGGTTACAATGCGACACACGGCTCATCTTATGTTTTATTGCCTGCATCGAGTTACAGTGTTCCTACATTAATGGCTACCATAAAAGCAGGTGAAACCGGCTCAAACAATTTGCCGTTGCAAATCATTACCACCAACCTGGATAAGTCTATGAAGTATATGCTTCCGATAACAATTGCCACGGCTTCATCAGGTTTTATTGACAGCAGCCTGCGTACAACTTATTTTACCGTAGATACCGTACGAAAATTAGAAAAAGATATTACTTCAATGGCAACACTTTCGGTGAGCAAGGATAATGACGCCGGTGCAGATGGCGGGGAGGGTTCCAAAAAATTGGTGGATGGCGATTACAATTCTAAATTTTTAACTGGTGGATTTCCGCAGGCCTTTTGGTTTCAACTCGCCTTTCCGACAGCGCAGGTAATTGGAGCTTATACCATTACTTCGGGCAACGATGCGCCGGAAAGGGATATGAAAGATTGGACGCTTGAAGGCTCAAATGACGGAACTACCTGGACGGTTTTGGATACCCGCATGGGGGAAACATTCTCCGGCAGAAATATGACCAAACGATATGAGTTTTCTAACACTACCGCCTACACGCAATATCGCATAAATCTGCAGGCTAATAATGGCAGCGATCTTATTCAAGTAAGCGAATGGCGGGTTATTACATATCCATGATTTATATGGTTGTAACACAATCTCAACAATTATTGGGATATGTGCTGTTCTTTTATGAAAATATTTACGGTCTTATCAAGCAAGGATAGACGTTAACTTCATTAAATGAAAATAAAACTGGTTCTTTTATTACTGATCATTATTCCTTCTTTTATCCAGGCTCAGAATTTTAGTGATACGGGATATATTTTCATCAAAGGCAACGTAAAAAATTTTCATGAGCCATTCTTTGAATTTGGTTTATCAAATTATTTTACCCAAAACACTATTGCCATGGTGGTAGCGCCTGATGGAAGCTTCGAAAAAAGGGTTCCGGTTCAGGATATTCAAACAGCCTATTTCGTTTTCCCAAATGATCAACCTTTTTTCTTTAGTATATTGGATAAGGATACATTAAGCATGTATTGGGACAATGCTAACTATGCAAGTACCTTCACTATCAAAGGTAAAAATGAGCCCCGTACAAAGGAGTTGCAACTGCAATTTAAACTTCGCTCATTCACACTCCCGTCATTTGAGCTGCAACAAGAATTATATGAAAAAAGAAAAGAGTTGACCAATGAAGAAAAGTTTACACTTGTAAATAAACAGTACAACCGGAATGTGCAGGCAATTTTTGATTCCGCAGATTTCTTTTCTGAAACGCTCGATCACATGATTACCGGCTTGTATTTTCAATATTCTTCTCTTCTGCGAGGTGCGAACCTGCTTCCCCAATTTAATCTGAAGCTTGCTTTAGATAGCACCCGGTCTTATCCTTATTTTGCTTTGTTGGGTCGTTATGCTGATTTCAAGCAATTAAATGAAGACTGGTTTTGGAAGGTTTCCGAGTATAGAAGATTTATCTTCGATTATACAAGGTTTAGCATGCCATTCGATACGTATAACATTTTAGCTCCCGACAGCCAACCACCATTTAATCCCACACTGGAGTATTATTATTTAGCACAGGCTGCTCTTCCCTACACACCTATTAAAGACTGGTTTATTACGCAATCAATAATAAGCGGCTTTGCAAGTTATCAGTTTGCTGATGTTGAAAAGGCATATAAATTATTTATGGAGACTTGTGCTACGCCTTTTTTAAAAGATAAGGTGCAAAAATATTACGAGGTTATTAGTTTATTAAAACCGGGCAGCAAAGCGCCGGAATTTTCTTTGCAAAATGAAACCGCTAAAAATGTTTCTCTAAACGATTTTAAAGGTAAGGTGGTTTACATAGATTTTTGGGGAGTAAACTGCGGACCCTGCATTTATGATATCAAAAACTATGTTCCGCAATTGCATGAGCATTATAAGGATAAAGATGTTGTATTTGTAAATATTTGTGTAGACTCCAAAATGAAAGATTGGAAAGAGGGATTGCAAAAATATAAATTGAATGGCGTGAACCTGGTGGCAGAAGGATGGGCAAATAACCCCGCATGCAAAGCATATAATATAACCGGCATTCCACATTATGTGCTTATTGATAAGAAAGGAAACATAGCTGAAAATAATGCGCCCACGGCAGGTGAATTGAATGCCAGGTCTGGATATAATGCAATCGACGTTTTACTAAAATGATAACATTAAAAACGCTGAAAATATAGCTTTAATAAAAGCAGTAAAAAATATCTATGAACAGCAAATTTTTCAAATCAAAACTGTTTTTTATAATTATTGCGCACATTACATTTTCGTCAGTCATTCTTACATCTTGTAATTCTCATACTATACAGTTCCACACTTTTTTAATTCCATCCAACTATGAAGGTACCCTGAGAATTATTTATGATGAAGAATGTGGTATAAAGCCCAAAGTAGAAAATGGAAGAGAAATATTAAAATTTCCAAAAAACGGAATTTTGATTTTGAATACAGATACTTACGCTGATAAAGGAAATAAATACTATTTAATTGACGACATGGGCAATAAAACAAAGGCTACAGAAATTTTTAATTCGGCAGACGGGTTAAACAATGGGCCTGCGGTTTTAGCCGGTACACTTACGGTGTCGGGTTATACATACCTTAACTCAGAAGTTGAAACAAAAGGCATAACCTTTAAGGACTTCAAATTGTATAGAAATAGTCCTGATCAAAATAAAGATATCGCCTCAACAGAAAATTTAGATTCTTTGACA
>JBBPZF010000006.1:0-4710 GCA_038199105.1 Chitinophagales bacterium
AGATGGCGTGGATGTTGTTATCGAAGCGGTGGGTATTCCTGCAACTTTCGATATCTGTCAGAAGATCGTTCGCCCCGGCGGGCATCTTGCCAACATTGATATACATGGCAAACCTATTGAGCTGCAAATTCAAAATCTAAATACAAAAAAAACAATTGAGCATGGAAAGAGAATACGTGAGTGCCTGAAGCAACCTGAACTTCAGCAGATGCCGGTTTCAGAACAGATCGTGATTTTACTTTCATTAAAAAATGGGCTCCTGGATAATATACCTGTTGAAAAAATTAAGGATGCTCAGGATGCGCTGCTCAGCAACTTTAAAGACTTTCCGAACGAAATAATTAAGCGATTATCTTCAAATGAAAAACTGAGTGATGAAGACAGTAAAGCGATTTTAAAAATTGCAGGAACAATTCTTGCACCGTTGCCGGATAAGCCAAAGCCAGATGAAAACGAGGATAAGGCCAAGCCAGATGAAAAGAAAAAATAATGGACACATTAGAAAGCCTGCGCGGTAAATCAGAAGGAGCAAAAGATCTGAAGTCTGTGGTGAGCGCCATGAAGGCAATGGCGGCTTCTAATATTGTTCAGTATGAAGCGGCAGTAAATGCGTTAAGTGACTATTATCACACAATAGCTTTAGGCATCATCGCTTATTTTAACGCAGAAAAGATTGAAGCCATCAGTGAAAAAAAACAAGTAAAAAAGAACAACGAAGCAACAGTTTGTGCAATCGTGTTTGGGTCAGACCAGGGGCTTGTTGCACGCTTTAATGATGCAATGGCTGATTTTGTAACTGCTTCTCTCAAAGCATTGCCGGGCAAAAAAGAAATATGGTGTATTGGTGAACGTGTTCAGTTGCTGTTGTCAGATAGTGGTTTAACTACTGCAAAATTATATCCTGTCCCTAACGACGTTAGTACCATCACACCGCTTGTTACAGAGATTTTAAACAGGAGCCAGCATAGGCAGGATAAAGAAGACATACAGGAGTTTTATATTTTTCATAACCAGCCAAAAGACGGCGGGGGCTATGCGCCGGTGATGCAACGGTTTTTACCATTGGATGAAAAATGGAAAAATTCTTTACAGGAAATTAAATGGCCTACCAAACTACTTCCGCAGATTGCAGGCGATGCAAAACAAACACTGATCGCATTAATTAACGGCTATCTTTTTACTTCTTTATTCAAAGCATCTATTGAATCATTAGCAAGCGAAAATGCAAGCCGTTTGGATGCTATGCAAAGAGCAGAAAAAAATATAAGCGACCTGCTGGATGATCTCAACAAAAAATATCATCGCCTGCGGCAGAGTTCGATTGATGAAGAATTGTTTGATGTGGTTTCGGGCTTTGAAGCATTAAACAAAGTATCAACAAATAAAAATTAACCATGAACGAAAAAAATATCACAACCCTGTTTCTTGACATCGGCGGCGTGTTACTTTCCAACGGATGGGGCCGCGATTTCAGGCAAAAAGCTGTAGATAAATTTCATCTCGATAAAGAGGAAATGGAAGAACGGCATAGAATTATGTTTGTTACCTATGAAGAAGGCAGAATAACATTAGATGAATATCTTAACCGTGTTATCTTTTATAAAAAACGTGATTTTACTTTCAATGAATTCCGTGATTTCATGTTCTCTTTAACGACTCCCAATGCAGAAATGATTGCTTTCATAAAAAAAATAAAAGCACAATACGGTTTAAAAATAGTTGCCGTAAGCAATGAAGCAAGAGAACTGAATGCATACAGGATACATACGTTTGGGTTGAATAGCTTCATTGACTTTTTTGTTTCGTCCTGCTATGTTCATATAAGAAAACCGGATGCAAGAATTTTTAAGCTGGCGCTTGATATGGCCCAGGTGCCGGAAAATGAAGTAGTATATATTGATGATGTACAAATGTTCGTCGATGTTGCAACCGATTTTGGAATCAAAAGTATTTGCCATAAAGATTATTCATCAACAGCCAAAGCATTAGCTCAGTTGGGGTTGATAACCGATGAAATATTCTAACAAACCGTAATATTTCATCACTAACAAATTGATTACTTTAAAATCAAATCAATGAACTGGTTAATTATAATAATAGTTGGCATTCTGGCAATTGCATTAATTGTATTTCTTGTAAGGCGTAATCAAAAAGATGAAAAACAATTCGAAAAACAATTAGATAATGATTATCCTAAACCCAGGACGGACGAAGGGGATATTGATATTGATAAATTAACGGATAGCGTTCATTAGAGATCACACAGGATGCTAATCGGAATAAATAGTATATAATGATATTGGCTATTAACGGCGGATCTTCCAGCATTAAGTTTGCTTTATATAAATCGGATAATTCGTTAGAACAATTGTTTAGTGGAGAGATAGAAAACATCGGAAGTAAAAAAGCAAAACTCAATTTTACTAATACTGTTGAGCAGCAAAAAAATAGTATTGATTTTGAAGCCGCCAATTATGACCAGGCTGCGAATCATTTGATTGACTGGCTGGAGAAGCAAGGTCACTTTGACTCAGTTAAAGCCGTTGGCCATCGCATAGTTTATGGTATGAAACATACGGAGCCTGAAATTATCAGCGATGATCTCTTGAATGAATTAAAGAAGATCAGCGCTTTCGATCCTGAACATTTGCCGGAAGAAATTAAGTTGATAGAAATCTTTAGCAAGCGTTACCCTTCATTAAAACAGGTAGCTTGTTTTGATACATCCTTCCATACTTCTATGCCAAAAGTTGCGAAATTATTATCTATCCCACGCCGCTTTTATGAAAAAGGAATTCAGCGATATGGTTTTCATGGTCTCTCTTATGCGTACCTGATGGAAGAACTTAAATGTGTAGACGGAGATGAAACAGCAAAGGGCAAAATCATTTTAGCGCATCTCGGCAATGGTGCAAGCCTTGCAGCCGTAAAAGATGGTAAAAGTATGGATACGAGCATGGGGTTTACCCCAACATCCGGATTGCCAATGGGCACACGTACCGGTGATCTTGACTCCGGTGTTGCATGGTATTTAATCCAGTTTGAAAAACTCAGTCCAGAGCAGTTTAGTCATTTAATCAATCACGAATCCGGCTTACTTGGTATATCAGAAACAAATGCTGATATGCGGGAACTAATGAAAATTGAGGACACAGATAACCGTGCTAAAGAAGCCATTGAATTTTTTTGTTATCAAACAAAAAAATGGATCGGTTCATTTGCTGCTGCACTCGGAGGCCTGGATACACTGGTGTTTTCAGGTGGCATTGGCGAACACTCGCCTGAAGTAAGAAGCAAAATATGTGACGGTCTTGAGTTTTTAGGAATCGAATTAGATGAAATAAAAAACAGGAATAATGAAAGTATCATTTCAACAGAAACAAGCAAGGTATCAGTGCGTGTTATTAAAACAAATGAAGAATTAATGATAGCAAAATTGGTTTGCGATGTTTTGAATTAGTCGAATTGAAAATTGCATGTTGATGACATGGCTAAATTCATTAATGACGAATAAACTTCTAAATTAATTAAGCTTATATTATAACAAAGAAAGAGTTCATTAAAATAAATATTTAAAAATTAGCATTATGACCATACAAATTAATACAGATAAAAATCTAAGCGTGCATGAAACATTTAGGGCTCAATTAGACGATTTACTATCAGAAGAATTAGACCGGTTTAGTGAACATATTACCAGGTTGGAAGTTCACCTGTCAGACGAGAACGGCTCAAAGAAAGGACAGGACGATAAAAGATGCCTACTGGAAGCAAGGCTTGAAGGGAAACAACCAATAGCCGTAACAGATTTGGCTGACACTTATGAAAACGCAGTAGATGGTGCAATTCAAAAACTAAAATCTTCTCTTGATAAAATCATTGGAAGATCAAGAAATCATAAAAACCCGGGTGATTAATAACCACACTCTAAACCACATTTCAATTTATCAAAAAAAATAATTTATTATGGAAGCAACAAGCATCGGTAAAGAGGTTGAAACTTTATCACCCGAATTACTTCAAAAGATGAACGCCTACTGGCGTGCTGCCAATTACCTTTCTGTTGGACAGATTTATCTTTACGACAACCCTTTATTAAAAGAATCACTAAAACTGGACCATGTAAAACCTTTGGTGGTCGGCCATTGGGGCACAACGCCTGGACAGAATTTTATTTATGTACATCTCAATCGCGTTATTAAGAAATATGATCTTGATATGTTTTACATCGCCGGTCCCGGTCATGGTGGCCCGGCAATAGTTGGCAACGTTTATCTCGAAGGAACATGGAGTGAAATTTATCCAAACGTAACACAGGATGAAGAGGGCTTAAAGAAATTATTTAAGCAATTTTCCTTCCCTGGTGGTATTTCAAGCCATGTTGCTCCCTCTACACCGGGCTCAATTCATGAAGGCGGAGAGTTGGGGTATTCATTGAGTCATGCCTTTGGAGCAGCCTTCGATAATCCCGGTTTAATTGTAGCCTGTGTGGTCGGAGATGGTGAAGCAGAAACAGCTCCGTTGGCAACCGCCTGGCATTCTAATAAATTTCTTAACCCGATCTCAGATGGAGTGGTATTACCCATTTTACATTTGAACGGTTATAAGATCAGTAATCCAACTATCATGGCACGAATAGAGCGTGAAGAGTTGGAACAATTTTATAGAGGTTGTGGATGGATACCTTATTTTGTAGAGGGAGACGACCCT
>JBBPZF010000007.1:0-3825 GCA_038199105.1 Chitinophagales bacterium
AAATTTCCGGACAGTTTAAATCCGATCAAGGTGCAGATGCATTCGTCGTTTTAAGATCGGTAATCGATACCACCATCAAATCCAACCAAAATGTTTTGAATGCTTTGTCGCTTATCGCTAAATTGGGTACTGAATAGTTACTTTATTTCTTTTAATAATAACACTACTTGCAACCATAACATTTGCACAAGTCAAAAAAAATTTAAAACCCGGGCAAGCATTTAAAGATTGCCCAACCTGCCCTGAAATGGTGGTAATACCTGCCGGCAGTTTTATCATGGGCTCGCCGGAAAATGAACCGGGTCACTATCCTGAAGAAAGTCCGCAACGGAAAATTAATATCAAACAATTTGCTGCCGGGAAATTTGATATTACGAAGGAACAATGGGCTGCATTTGTAAAAGCTACCAATCGTGTAACAACAAATGGATGCTCGTGGGCAGCCATTCCCGGAGATACTGCTAAAATGTGGGTACCGAATCCAACTGCTAACTGGAACCATCTTGGTTTTGCGCAAGACAGTACACATCCTGCAGTTTGCATAAGCTGGTATGATGTGCAGGATTATGTGAACTGGCTGAGTAAAAAAACAGGATTTCATTACAGGTTGCTAACAGAAGCGGAATGGGAATACGCAGCAAGAGCAGGAACCACTACGGCCTATTCCTGGGGCGCAACTGCAAGTCATGATTATGCAAATTATGGAAATGATAGTTGTTGTTCCGGTTTTGCTTCAGGCAAAGATAAATGGGTGTTTGGTACATCGCCTGTTGGCTCATTTCCACCAAACCAGTTTGGACTGTATGACATGAACGGAAATATAATGCAATGGGTAGAAGATTGTTTCAATTATCCTTATTCAGATAAACCAACAGACGGCTCAGCATATAAGGATGATGTAAAGTTGAATCTAACAGGTGAATTTTCAAATCTGAATGGAACAAGCTCTTGTTCTTATCATATTCTTCGGGGCATGGACTTTAATGACCCACCTCGATATATATGTTCTGCATCAAGAAATTTTGCTCCGCAACCTGGATTTACCCTTGAAAATTATCGGAATGCCGCTATTGGTTTTCGAGTAGCAAGAAGGCTTTAAAAAATAAAAAATATATCCCGTAAACATGTTGCAGCATCTTAAGATAATTTTACGCTCACTTAAAGATGATGACCAAGAAGCATTGGCTTTGTTAGCCAACAATAAAAAAGTGTGGGATAACGTGCGTGATATGTTGCCATATTCTTATACAATGGATGATGCAATTTTCTTTATTAACTTAACTAATCAGGAAAATCCGCAAGTAACTTTTGCGATAGAATATGATGGAGCATTTTGTGGTATGATTGGTTTAATTCCTCAAAAAGATGTTTACAGAAACACAGCTGAAATTGGTTATTGGCTTGGCGAGCCTTTCTGGAATAAAGGCATCACCACAACAGCCGTTAAACTAATTACAGATTATGGTTTTAATGAACTGAATTTTATAAGAATTCATTCAGGCATATTTGAATACAATATTGCCTCCATGAAAGTGCTGGAAAAGAATGGCTATAAAAAAGATGGCGTGTTTAAAAAAAATATTTTTAAGAATGGAAAAATTTGGGATGAACACAGGTATTCAAAAATCAATCCAGCTAATTTGTAAGATGGACGCACAATTAATTATTGCCACGGGTCAATAGAAACAGGACGGAAAATTCATACAGGATTTTACAAGCTGATTAAAACAAATCTGAATAATGCCATTAAAAAAAACTATAAAACGCGAAGTAGAAGTTGCCTTTTCAAAACATGCGCAACCTGCCTGGTTCAGAATAGTAAAGTATGTTGTACTGGTTACAACATTTTATTTCTTCTGGCGGGAGAAAACATTTTGGATTGGTTTAGCAATTGTATTTGTAATTGGATTGATGTTGCACTTTTGGTATCGCCACAAAACACAGGGCTGGACAAAGAGTTATCGTTTATGGAAGTATGAAAAACATAAACCAAAGCACGTCAGCACGGCTGATAATGATCGAATAACCAGTTTATAAATTTTTTAATTATGAAAAAAACGCTGTTCTTACTTTTCTTTCCTTTAAGCTTGTTTACGCAAAAAAATTAATACAGTATTGCTTGATGATTATAAAGGCAGCCGTTAATGTAAATCATCCAATAAATTTTTTCTCTTTTAACAAAGAGTATAACTATCAGATAAACTTTAAAACAAACAGGAATGCTAACGTTGTAAAAACATATTTTTATACTTAGCGGCTTAAAGAAAAACAAAAAAGCAACATCAATAATATAAACATGCAACAAATAACCGGAAATATTTTTCAAATCAGTTTAGGTGCGGTTAATACTTTTTTAGTTGAAGATAATGGCTTAACACTTATTGACACGGGCAATAAAAATAGCACCGACAAAATTTTTGCAGTTATTAAAAAAGGAGGCAAAAATCCTGCTGATATAAAACAGGTTATTTTAACGCACTGCCATCCTGACCATACAGGCAGTGCTGCGGAAATTAAAAGGAGATTGAACATTCCTGTCTTTGCTAATATTGAAGAAGCAACATTAATTGAAAGGGGGATGGGTATTCGTAAGCCGATGTATCTTTCTCCCGGTATTATTAACAGGATAGTTTATAATATATTCATTAAAAAAACTCCGCAAACAATTGAGCCGGTAAACATAGATGAAAAATTAGAAGATAATGACGTTATACCATTTGCCGGCGGCATTCATGTAATACATACGCCCGGACATTGCGCCGGGCATATCGCTTTACTAACAAAAAATGAAGGTGTGCTGATAGCCGGCGATATATGTGCGAATGCTGCAGGTCTTGGAACTAGTACAGTAAATGAGGATCCTGATTTAAGTATTAAAAGTATTTTGAAAGCTGCAGCATTCAGTTTTGATAAAGCTGTGTTTGGTCATGGCAGTTTGTTAAAAAATTCTGCCAGTCAAAAATTAAAAGAAAAATTTATTGATGCAAAAAGCTACAAAACTAAAACAGTATAACAGAAGATATGAAGACCTGGTTAAAAGATGAAAAATATAATTTATACGGAAAGATTAAAACTAAGAAAATGGATTGATGCGGATTTTATACCTTTTGCTGAAATGAATAAAGACATTCATGTGATGCAGTACTTTCCAAAAATATTGACAGGTGATGAAACGGCTTCCATGATAGAAAGAATCAACGCACATTTTAACAGACACGGTTTTGGATTATTTGCAATTGAAAAATTTTCAACGAGAGAATTTATTGGTTACACCGGTTTTATAATTCCATCGTTTGAAAGTTTTTTTACGCCTTGTGTTGAAATTGGCTGGCGCATAAAAAAGGAAGAATGGAATAAAGGTTATGCAACAGAAGCGGCAAGATCATGTTTACAATATGGCTTTGAAAAAATAAAATTTGAAAAGATTTATTCTTTTACCTCTTCATTAAATAAAGCGTCTGAAAACGTAATGCAAAAAATCGGAATGATAAAAGAAGGAGAATTTAATCATCCCGATATTGCACCCGGCAATATATTATGCAGGCATGCACTTTATAAAATTGAAAACAAAATCTTCCAATGAATACTAACATTCCCGACAACTGGTACAAAACTTTTTTTCCCGGATCAACTGCGAAATGTGGAAGAAAGCAGGAACAAAAGAAATGACTGATTTGTGCCTTCGCCTTATTCTACCACATTTAGCCCTTCAATACGGTCAAAGTGCTAAATGTTTAATGTTGCCAGGGACAGATTATTGGAGATAGCGGTCGCTGCAATGAACAGGTCAGCCATACCGATTTGCTTACGCTTGCGTTTCAGCAT
>JBBPZF010000008.1:0-2162 GCA_038199105.1 Chitinophagales bacterium
GATCCATCATTCATAAAAATATATACACCATGGTAAGGCTTTAAAACAGGAGAATAATCTGCATTGTCGCCGCAGGTATAAACAATGTCAGGAAATCCATCTTTATTAAAATCATCCAGCTCAAAATAAGAAGAGCCATAAGAAGGAGGGAACCGTAAAACCTGCTCCTGGCTAAACTCTCCATTACCTTTGTTGGTGAACAGAATTATGGACTCATCGCCCTGTGCGAATAATACCATTATATCAGGAAGCCCATCATGATTAAAATCATTGATGTAGGCTTTGATAGCGCCGGGAATTGGCCTAAGGATGTGACGGGTAAACTGATTATTTCCTTTATTTTCCATCCAGGATAATGAACCGGTAATGTATCCAAATTCGCAAACAAGATAATCTGGCTTACCATCAACATTTAAGTCTGATTCTGTAATTTGAACGGGCCTTTGAAGACTATCAAAAAGTGGTATAGAATCCATTTTATACTTACCATTTTTTGTGGGGTACATAAATTGTGCGCTTCCAAATTTTCTATTATTGGGATTCAACACTCCAATATTACAGGCAAGAAATTTTTCATTCTCAGAATCAAAATTAACTATCGGCCCATAAGCATGTACAGAATCAGTAATAATCAATTTCTCATCAAAAAAATATGTTGCCTGCGTTATAACATCATTAACAATTATTGAAGATGAATTATTACACGTATCAATTTTCACATAAGAGGTCGCCGGCTGCGAATATGAAACATGTGGCAATTCAACTTTAAAAAGCTCCAAATTTTTATTGATTGCAACAGATCTGTGCTGAGGCGGTAAAGAATCAGGAGATATGGATGCATAATAATCAATGATATTTTGCCATTCCGGAAAGGTGAGAACCGGATATTTTGGATAAAAATTTTCTCCAAGGCTTCTATCATTTTTAAGAGAAGGTTATTCCTGGAAATTGTAATAAAATACGCCCAGCCTCGGGCCCATATTTGGTAAAATTCCATTTTCCCATGAAGTTGAATTTGCTAAAGATGGCTCAGGTAACAAGTGGCAGGATTGGCAATATTGCCTGGCAAGTTTTTCACCATTTTCTATACTTGAATTAGAAACATTTTCATGGCTTTTATTTTTGTGATATTCCTCTTGACATGAAAAAAAAATAATTGGTATTAGAAATAAATACAGTACTTTTTTTTGCAACCAAAATATTCTGAAGGGTGCCATATTCATTTCAATAGAAGATTGCCTGCTACCTTTTTATTGTTCTTGTATTTCCCTTGAAATCTTTTATTTCCACCGAGACCACATTGCCATCTACATTGAGAAATCTGCCTGACTGTGATAAAAAAGAGGAACCATAATCAATATTAACCAGCCTGCTTTTGCCGTTTTTATAAAATATTTTTGCGCTTGCGTCCATGGGGCTTAATTCAATAGTATTAATATTAGCATTAACATCATAAACTTTTAAGGGCCCTTTATTTTGACTTGCTGCAACTAACACTTTTCCTGAAGGATTTTTAATTTTTATTAATGCTTTTCCATTGCCGGGTATGAACCAGCCGCTTTGTAAAATAGATTGAGGAGTAAAACCTCCCTTGCCGTTGCCTTTCAACAAAATACCGTTGCATGCATCGTAGCGTCCAACTGAAACTTCTGTGCTGTAATCATTGCCATTAATAAGTAAGTCTAAATTCCCGTCTTCATCAAAATCTTCTGCAAGCATTCCGTTCATACACGAATATTGCGCCGCGGATGGAAGTTCAGCCAATTCAAATTTACCTCCTCCTAAATTCTTAATATAACTGTTACTAAAATCATTTGCACGTAGAATCAAAGCATCTTTCATTTCTTCCGGCTTGAACATTTCACTGAAAGGAGCCGATGCATAGCTTTTATAATTTTGATATTTTGCTCTGAAGGATATTATTTGCTTTGTCATATCGTCCCGGGTATGCACGGGAAATTCTTTTTTCGTAGTATCAGTTTGCGAGGAGGGGAGAAAAATAGTAGGAATAGCATCATAACTACCGTTGTTATCAAAATCTTTTGCATAAATTTTCACCGGATATTTATCGCTTGCTTTATAAAAAGAATTTAATCCAAGATTGCCAACGATATAATCTATATCTCCATCATTATCAAAATCACCGGGCACAATGCTTGTCC
>JBBPZF010000009.1:0-14141 GCA_038199105.1 Chitinophagales bacterium
ATTTCTATTGGGCTAAAGTTCAGAGACACATGAAGTGTTTTGGTGGTAGCCCTTTCATTCAAACTATTTAGTCTTTCAAAGCCATTAAATTTTTGGTAGAAATTCATCTTCTTTGCATCATTCAAATAATTAGCGGCATGCAAACAAACGGCATCACCCCGCTGCACTTTTTTTTCATTATAGTTCAATGCCGCCCCAATACTTTTTGGTGTCGTTATTTTTGCAACCATTTTTCATAGAGCTGGTTCATCCTTAATTTTATTTCTTCCACCTTTACTACCAGCAATTTCAGCAAAGTATCATACTGAATTATCCAGGAGCGGAACTCCGGTATCTTATCCAGCAGGTGGAGCTTATGCAACGCCTGGTTAAAATTATTTCCGACCGCACTTAATTCTTTTTTCAACAGCAGCATGTCTTTTAAGAAATCATCTGCTGACTGGTTTCTGTATTTTACGATAACAGGCTTTTGCAAACACATTTTTCTAACATAAGCACTGATGGTTCTTTCAGTGGTTTTTTTCCTAAGCGACTCAGCCTAGTTCAAATTCATATTATTCATGCGTACAACTACCATTTTATTTCTTACGGTATTTTCATTCTTTCTCTTCATAAAAACGGTTTTAAAATTCTGACAGTTATTAATTTCTTTTCAAACCCGAAGCGAGTTCCGAGTAAAGGGCAAGATGCTCCAAACGTATAACGTTTGTACATCTTGCCATGTGCAAGACCCGGCACATTATGCCTTTATAAAGTTTAATTATTAAAGAATGGGGAGAAGGTAGTTCTGGGGACTTTTTTAATCTTTTTATAGAAGCGTCAAAAAGTATAAAACAAGGTTGCAGGCTTTAATTATTTTGTCTTTCATCACCATTCATTTACACAATTATCTTCGGAGATATAAAGGTAAAACACATGACTATATTGAGGAAGAGATGGCTACATTTTAGACAAGGTAAGTCTTATGGAAATTTAAGTAGAAATTTATTATTGTGAATGAAAACTGCAATCGCCGGCATCAAAATTACCGGATGATCCTTGAAGATAGAAGCGAGCTTTTTTATATCATAAGACCTTTCGAAATTACGAATACTTTACGAGTCACTATAGCAGTTATGGATGAATATTTTATTACAAATAAAAACGGAGATGTTTTTAAATTATATAAAACAAATGAAGTAATTTGTTTGACCTTCCTGGTGTTAATTCCAGTGATAATTATTCCTTTTAAGGCAATTAAAAGACGCTTTAGACAAGCAAAACCTTGATTAAGAATTGTCAATTTTTCAAGAGTTTTAATGGGCAATGAAAAGAAAAATTCATTGAAGTTTTTTATATTTATTTCTTATTCAACTGAAGGCTTTATAAGAAGAACATGTTCAAAATTTCCGATAGTTGCACAGGGGATTATCTGGTCTGGAATTGTATAAAACAATCCTCCTTTCATAAAAATTTATCACTCTTTGAAGCAGAAAAAGAGGGGCTATATCAGCTCCTCATCTGCAAATGAATAATATCCTTCACTTACGAATATGTGATCGAATAATTTAATTTCAGGGGATTAACCGGCTATTTTAATCTTCTGGGCGATCTCCTGATCAGCACCGCGGGGTTGCCAATTTCCGGAGGGATGGATTGCAGCTGATAATGATATTATGCGCACTCGCTTTTAATGCTGCAACAAATATTATTTTCGGATCCACGACAGTGCCGGCAAGCCCCCACTGGATACCCCAAAAATCGTGAGAACGCTATACACCTTTTCAATAATAGCACTTTAAAATTACCATTCGCTATCAATTAAACTGGCCGGAATAAAAGACGACTGGGAACCTTATTTTTTATTGGGCAATTCTTGTAAATAGATTGACATATTATTGTAACTACGTCTCTATCTTTTCATGTTCTTTCTATAAATAGAAGAGTTCCGATTAAAGGCTTCCACTTTGTAGCCTGCTGTATTTCCTGAAAATTTGGCTGAACTAAACGCCCCTCCCCTTTGAATCAGTTTTTGATGTCAACTCCTTAGGTGTTCCAACTTATCGCCTGTTTTTTTAGTGGTTACATAAGAACATCCACCCGCTGAAGCAGCAAAAATGATGGCCGGCAGGGAACTCCCAATCCCAGGTACCCGGGATTCCTTTCTCAGGAAAGGATTTTTAAAAGTCGTTTCATATTATATCGCAGTTTAAAAATGTTATTTCAACGGTTTCATCGGATTCGCTACAGTCCCGTTTTCGATCAACGAAATAAAACCAAGCAATGCTCCCCAATGGTAATAATTGTCGCCCATGTGCCGTCCTTCAATGGGATCGTCTACGTTGCCGGAAATAGCATTGTAGTTTTCGTAGATATAGCCGTTTAATTTTACATTCTCCATCATCAGCAGGTTCGATTTTTCGGCTAATACTTTTTGTGCCCCGGGCAAATCGTAATTTCGCAGGCCTAAGTAAACCAGGAAGTTCATCGGACCCCAGATGCGTCCGCGCCAGTAATCCTGGTCTTTGAAAGCCGGATCGTTCCTGGCAATTGAAGGAATCATCCGATCGCCGAAAAATTCGTTGGGATTGAGCAAGTGTTCCTTAACCATTCTTTCTGCCTGAACTTGTGTTGGGGCTTTGGCCAGCATTGGATAAAAATTGGTAGGCGATAATCTTTCGGAAAATTCTCCTGTATCGGTCCGTTTGTTTTTGTAAATGCCTGCCTTTTCGTCCCACAACTGAGCCAGGTTTTTACGGTAATAAGCTCCTCTATCTTTCAACTCTTTGCCTTCCTGTTTTTTTCCGAGAATGTTGGCAATACCGGATAAGGCATCACAATCCATTACATACAAGCCCATCAATCCGGCATCAGCTAACTCGAGCATGTGGGTTTGCTTGTTAAAAGGAACCCCATCGTACATGGGCGAATTATCCAGGCCCGATTCGTAAGCTGCTCCTTGCCATTCATTGGTTGCAAAATCACTTTTCAGGGGCGGCTCAACGACACTCGATCCCCAGCATAGTAATCCATTATTGTCGCGGTTTTTCGGCCACCAGCGGTTCCATCTCAGCAAATCATCAAACACATATTCAAGAAGCCACCGATCCTTGTATTTGAGATATAGCTCTTTAAAAACCAAACTCCCGACAGGAGGTTGTGAACGGTCGAACGAAGCGCTTCCATACGAACCTGCAAAATTTGGGATAAACCCTCCTCGAGTAATGGATTTGGTAATTTCAACGGCATTGGCATAGGCGAGTTCTTTGCTCTCCATGCCAGCCATCCATGCCCCAAAATAGGTATCCCAATCAAATAATACGGACTGTCCGCCAAAATTATCATTCCATAACCTACTGACAGGAAAAATGACCCGGCCTTTTGAAGCATCGTAAATTGTATTCCAGCCAATAACACTTTGAATCGCCTCGTAAGTCGCAGCCAGCGTGCCGTACTTTTGATAGATTGTCTCCTGTTCTTTTCTGCGTTCATTTACAAGTTCTTTTATCTCAGCCATATTTTTTTCTTCACCAGTATAAAAGGCCACAGGTTGATCAAACTTTAAAGCCAGATAAGGTGATGGATTAGCAAGATATTCCTGAACGGTGACACCGATGCCGTGAACTGTGAGATTTCTGATTTTTGTTTTAACATATATCGCATCCTCCTTTAATTCCAGCGTTCCCCGACTATTCCACAACATTCCGGTTTCAAGTACCACGCTTGGAATATTTTCAGGATTCTTCAATGGTGTTATCAGCAATAAAAGGTCCTTTGTTTCGGTTGTCGCGCTTTCTATTTTGAATTTCACCCCATTCCATTCAATAGTCAACTCAGAATAACTGCCATCATAAGCTTTATAACCCGGAATAATTTTTTCGGGTCTTTCACCTCTTGACGAAATAAAAGCCTCTTTCAGGTAATTATCCGCATTGTTTTGATGTAATTTGATTCCCACATTCATTGCAAAACCTTCGGGCAAAAGCACGTGGCTTAAAACACTTTTGTAGTTAAAAGTTCCCCCTCCTGTTTGAAGCCTGGCTTGTATTGCTCTATAATTTGCCTCGGGTGAAACGTTCTGTGCACGAAGCGAAAACAGTTGAAAAAACAAAACGAACAATAGCATTAATCGCGTCATTTTTTGAATATTTTACTTTGAAATTTTAAATACCCAGGCATATTCTCACGGATTGTTGGCCATGTTTATTGCTGGTGGCGTAATTGTTAGTACCCCATCTGAGTAGTTCGAAACAACCTCAACACTGCTGCCTAAAAGCGTTACTTTTTCAACCTTATCTACACCGCTTATTTCAAAATTACGCGCTGGCGACTTGGTGCAAATTACATATATGTCATTTCCCTTTGAAGTATAAAAAAACGTTTCATCCTCCTTTTTAAGCCGACTATTTGACCATACTTTTGTATCATAAATGGCTTCGCCATTTACAGTTAACCAGGTGCCAATATCGACTAATCGTTGCTGCATGATTACCGGGATGGTGCCATCTGCCGCAGGTCCTACGTTTAGTAGTAAATTACCACCGCTGCCTACTATTTTTACTAATAGGTGCACCAACTCTTCCGAGCTTTTATAATCATCAATATTCTCGGCCCTGTTGTAGCCAAAAGATCCGCCAACCCCCTGGTTTTCCTCCCATGCATGCTTTGCGGAAAGTTCAGTATCCTTTTCTAAATATTCACTGGTAAAATAATCGCCGTGTTTTTTAAAAGTGTCTTTTCCCCACCTGTCGTTAACTGCAACTTCTTCTTTGTTAGGGGCATTGTTATAGTACCAGGCTAAAAATTCTTTCGATTTCCAAAATTTTGAATCACCATCCCAGGTGCCGTCAGCAAATATTAATGACGGGCTATAATTGACAACCAGTTCTTTTAGCTGTGGAATCATTCTTTCATCGAGGTATCTTTGATGGAACATTCCATATTTTTTTATATATTTTTTATCCAGGTAATATCCCGATGCATTTCTTGTTGTTGGTGTTACAGCCCATTCAAGCAGCGAATAATAAACCCCCATTTTTAAACCTTCATCTCTTACCGCCTGACTTATCTCACCCACCAAATCCCGTTTCGGTCCTACTTTCATGCTGTTCCAGTTTGTGGTTTTTGTTGGCCATAAACAATAACCATCGTGATGCTTAGCGGTAAGAACAACATACCTGGCACCGGCTCTTTTGAACAGTTTTGCCCAGCTTTTCGCATCAAAAAGTTCAGCAGTAAAGCGTGGGGCGAAATCGCGATATTCAAAGTCTTTTCCAAAAACGCGGTTATGAAAATTCCTGCCTTCACCTTTTGTTGCCATCACTTCTACTTCGTACCATTCGGCATAAGAAGCAAATCGTTCTTTGCCAATGGGGCGGTACGAAGGCACGGAATATACTCCCCAATGTACAAATATTCCAAATTTTGCATCCGAAAACCACCCTGGTGTTTCATGTTATCCAACGACTCCCAGGTGGGCTTGTATTCCTGGGCAAAACCAGTGATACCGGTAGCTACACAAGTAAGTATTAAACAATATCTTTTAATATCTTGTAAAATCATTGGATAAATTTATTAACCGTACTATTATATTTTTTATTGAAAACTAATTAACTGATTCAGTTTGCATCCGTGATTTTAAACACCCAGGCATAATCACAAGGAATATTTCCCGGATTAATTGCAGGTGGAACAATTTGAAGTTGGCCTTTGCTAACTGAATGTATAATCTTAAGATTACTGCCCAAAAGAGACACAGTATGTACTTTTGATAGCCCTGCAATAAGTATATTTTTACCTGGCCAACTTGTACAAATCACATACAAATCCTTTCCTTTTGAAGTATAGAATATTGATTGATTCTCCCCTGTTTTTAGAGATTTTTTTTTCCAAATTTGAGTTGCATATATTGCCTCTCCATTTATTTTAAGCCAGGAACCAATATCAGATAAACGCTGTTGCATGATTACCGGAATTATTCCATCGGCGGTAGGGCCGATATTAAGGCAAAGATTTCCACCTTCGGAAACAATTTTAATGAGCATGTGTACCAGGTCTTTTGAAGAAAGATAGTTGCTTAGATCTTCGATGCGGTTATAGCCAAAAGAAGTGCCGATACCGCGAATTTCTTCCCATGGATGTGCCGACATATCACCCGCTTTTTGGTCTCCGAGTACATTTCCATATTCTGTTGAATAATATCCACCATGCTTGCTACGGGTTTCCATCCCCCAGCGGTCGTTCACTACCACAGTTTCTTTTACCGGAGATTCGTTATACAACCAACTTAGGAACTTTTCGCTTTGCCACATCGAACTCGGATGATCCCATTCGCCATCAAGGTATAGTAATTCAGGTTCATAGCGGTTGACAAGATCTTTCAATTGAGGAAGCATGTGCTCGGATACATATTTCTCCGGATTACTTTTATAAAGTGGATTAAACCATTCATATAAGGAATAATAAAACCCCATGTGTAATCCTGCTTCTTTAACCGCTTTCGACAAATCACCGCATAAATCACGGTGCGGGCCAATATCCATGGCGTTCCAATTCCAACTATTTTCGCTTGGCCAAAGGGTAAACCCCTCGTGATGTTTCGAGGTGAGGATGACATATTTGGCTCCTGACTCCTTAAATATGGCAGCCCATTGAGTGGGGTTGAACTGTTCCGCTTTCCACATTAGTGCAAAATCCTGGTATTTAAAATCGCTGCCCCAAATCCGGTTATGGTAGTCGGTAAATAATTTATTTACATCGCCTTGCTGCGGATTGGGGTCTTTGCCACCATTAATGCGGGGCCAATACCACTCTGCATATTTAGCATAAACACCAATATCGGCACTGGCAGGTGCCCATGCCGGAACCGAGTAAACCCCCCAATGTATAAATATTCCAAATTTTGCATCCGTAAACCACTGTGGTATGGGGCGTTTGTCGAGCGATTCCCAATTGGATTGGTAAGTTTGAGCCGCTGTTTTGTTGAAGAAGAGCACAGTAAGGCTGAGTATCGCAATAAATACCGGTTTACTATTTTTCATTGTTAGGTTTCATTTTGAGTTTAAAAGAATTCTTTGTCATAAACCAATCATCTATTCAAACAACTAATGAAACAATTGTTAGTTATCGTCATGCAAAGCCATAGGAAAAATGCTTGCCGTTTATTTCGGCTGTATAGTTTGTATAATAAATATTTTCCATTTTTTGTCATCTGAACTTTACCGAATAATTTCCTTCACCATCCTTGAACTCGCTATCCTTCCTGATACATTGGGGAGACCTAAGCTCACAGAATTGGGCAGACAGTTTCGCTACAATTACAAATCAAAGAAGGAATAAAATAAATGCTTTCATCGGGATCGTACTACTGTATTGTTATTAGATTCTTAGTGACTTTTAAAATCCAATTTTCAATCAATTGCTACAAATTTTAATGATGCCATATTTTTCCCCAGAAACGATTTTCCATAACCATTGGTGGGGAAAAGCTGGTAAACTTTATAAGCGTTGTCATTATCAACCACGTCAATATTGAAATCAATAATCTGTCCGGGTAAATAAAGACCGGGTATTTGGATGGCAAATTCTCCAATAGTTCCGTCCGCATTCCACGCTATTTTAGAATAACCATCATTAAAGCCTCATTAAAATTTTGACCCACAATGGCACTTAATTGTTTGTGCATCCCATCCAAACCAATATAAATTTCAACGCCATCGTTTATGTATGAAACACAGTTAGCAGTATAAGTAATATCATCAATCCGTTTAATAATGCCATACAACGTATCTCCTTTAAAAGCGAGCATAAAACTGGCTCTTAGATTTTTATCAGATGGTGGTGTGTAATCAGTAAAAGTTCGTTGGTTGTAGCTCAATGGGTATTCGAATGCATTCTTCCATATTGGTTCCGTTTGTTTTCCGTCGAGTGTAATGTTTGTGGCACTTTGTAACGAAATAAACGGAGGCGTCTTGCTATCATCGTTAAAGGAGATTCATGGTCTTTTATCACCAATGGAAGAATAGCGGTTTTGCTTATTTTATTTAATTCAACTTTAGCGGTAATTAAAATCCGTCCTGACTGAATTGCTTTGACACTTCCATTTTTATCTATTGATGCTTTTTCAGGATGGTTAAGCGTGTAGGTAATTTGGGCATCTTTTAAATCGGCAATGGTACTATCGCTCATTAACCCGACAGCAGTGATGTTTGCTGATTCGTTTATGCCTAAAACTCTTTTGCTTGATTTTAGTACGATTGAAACCAAACTTTTGACGCTTACCTGTATTTTAACTTTTGCTGATTTTTTACCAATTTGTATCATCACTTCAGCCTCGCCTGGTTTTTTTGCCAAAAAAATTCCGTTTTCATCCAAACTTCCAACTGCTGTATTACTTAGCTTGAGCGGAATCATGCCAGTTGCATTTATGTAATCACCATCCTTTTTCAAAACCTGCATCTCTATTTTCGACTTTTCACCAATAACCAGGTTTTGTTTGGTTTGAAGAAAAATGTTGGCTATTTCGTTTTCCTTTAATTTAAATGATTCATTTGAAATATTTTCATTTTGCCGGATACTTCCATCAATCGTTTTCAATAAGTGTTGGAAATTTGGGAGAATATGTCCCTGGCTGTTTAGATCAGTATTCCAGGTAATTGCGCCTGCTTTTGCAACAATTCCAAGAGTGACGTCTACAATTTCTTTTTCGGAAAAAAGCGGCATTTTTTGGTCTTCGGTTTTTGGCGCTCCGCCCCAAAGAACCGTATTTTTAGTAACGCAATGCCACTGAGCGCCATTCTTCCATCTTCCTGTAAGTTCAACATTCAGGACATCGTTACACTCTCCGGCTGTGTAATTTTCAAATTCACATGTTCTATCGATAATTCCGAGCCCCGGGTTAAAGGCCAGCGCAGCAGTTGTATTGCCTGATAAAAATGCTTCTGTCATCAACGGAATATATTCAACGCTGCCGTAATAACCATCAATCCACCATCCTTTAATTTTGTCGCCCCAACGCATCGAATATTCCCGAACCATATCGGCATACCACCAATTTTTAGGTGCATGAGAATCTTAAACCCAAACGGAATATATGCAATAAGCGGGATTCCTTTTTCATTTAGGGCATCGGCTAAATCCGCAATTAAATCACGCTTTGAACAATGGCTTTGAGGATAATTCATGGCCTTGTCATAAACTGAATTAGGCGAACAATAGTAGCCACTGTTTTGCCCGATGGTAAATATTACCCAACCTGCATGCACAGAATCCAATTGGTTTGCCAGGGCTTTGACATCAAATTCGTCAACCAGTCTGTTCCATTTATCCGGATTTTCGGCTTGATAAAAATCCGCCAGAAAATGGTGCATTACTCCCCACTTTCGTTGATACATAAACTCCGCAGGGTGCTGAGCCGATGAAAAAAATGTAAGCAGCAGTAAAGTGCTTACTATCCATATTTTGGCTTTAATCATTATGTAGATATCAATTTGATCCATTGGTCGATTGGTGCCGGTCCCATTGTAAAGACCATACCTTTTCCATTTAATATTTCTGTGTGTTTTGATAAAGGGTGTCGATAAAGGTTTTCCATCCAGGGTAAATTTTTGAACGTATCTGTTTTTTTCCGAGAAATTTTTTTCAATAATTTCGAATGGATGAATATCAGAACCGTTTTTTAGGTCTAGAACTGTTTTGGGAAAATAAAATAATAGCTACCGGTTGAATGAATGTGCTTTTCTTACCCCGACTCATGCATATCTCTTGCAATTTATGGGTATCAATTTCAATCGTTTATTTTCAGTGCTATTCAATTATTTGTAAACGCTTAAGCCACGACTGTAAAAGAGCCGGCCAATTATCTACCGGTAAATTATGTTTTGATGCGCCAAAGCCATGTTCCCCAAGTTTAAATATATTCAGTTCTGCCGGTACGTTATTTTGTTGAAGTGCTAAATTAAACTGGTAAGCGTTTTGCGGATCTACCGTTTTATCTTCTTCGGTAACCACAATGAATGTTGGAGGCGTATTTTTGGTTACCTGTTTTTCATTCGAATAATAATCTTTCATTTCCTGGCTGGGATTATCACCTAAAAGGTAATACCTGGAACCCAAATGTGTATATTCCTCCATTGTAATTACAGGATAAAACAAAGCCATAAAATCGGGGCGGGAAGTAATATCATCCAGTTTGTCCGAATAAACAGGCTTATCATCTGAAAAATGTGTACCTACGAATGATGCTAAATGGCCGCCCGCAGAGAACCCTGCAATTCCCACTTTATGAGGATCAACATCCCAATCTTTTGAATGTGAACGAACAATTCGCATGGCTTGCCGGGCATCAGAAACGGGCACATTGGGATGGAAATTTGGCAAACGGTATTTTAATACGATAGCAGTAATTCCCATATCGTTAAAAACTTTTGCTACATCCTGCCCTTCAATCCAAAATGCCAAACCCAAATATCCACCACCCGGACAAATCACTACTGCTGCATGGCTGCTGTTGGTTTTTGGTTTGTAAACAAAGAGTTCTGCCGAACTTATATTTCGAACCATAAAACAATTTTCAACCGATTCCATCGCCACAATTTCATTGCTTTCGGGAGCTTCATTAGGCCAAACCTGAAGCTTGATATACGGCTGTGATGGATTCATGCAATCCACAATTTGAGGTAAAGCCTTAAATGAGACTACTAAAAAAGACAATAGCAGGATAAACCTCATGTTCATTTTTCACCTATTTTAACTTTAACCAGACCATTATAACCAAACCCATCTTCCCACAATGGAGGGGATTTTGTGAGGATTGCTTCCCGGGTTTAAGTCCAGGGTATTAGCCTCGGTAACAGGGTAGACAGTTTTACAGTTCTTAAACAAATTTATATACAAAATCCTCTTGGCAGGGTTAAGCATATTCTTGCTGATTACCCACGCTAACGGGTTAACTTATAAAAAAAGTAGCAGTAATAATATAGTCTTACAAATAATTTTGTTAACTGCTTACTACTGCTACTTAAAACAATCAGATGCTCATATTAATTCCAATCATTTTGAATATCTCCCGCTACGTTCGGATTAGAACTTTTTTCATCAAGAGGAATGGGGAATAATAAATTTTTATCTTTTAAAGGCTGGGTACCATCTTCAATTTGTCTCTCTGCATTTATTGTTTGTTTTGCTATACCCCATCTTATTAGATCAAACCAACGAAGCTGCTCACCCGTAAATTCTAACTGGCGTTCCCTCATTAATATTGTCATTGCATTTGCCTGGGTACCCAAAGTTGGGTATGCAACGGCACCTGACCTGGCCCTTACGTCGTTTATTAAACCTAATGGCACTGCGCCTGTAATGCCTTGTTGGATATAGGCTTCTGCGAGCATTAACTTAACATCGGCAAACCGTATAATCTGAGAGTTAATGCCGCTTTGTGGACCACCGTAATTTTTCACTTCATTATAATACTCGTACTTCAACCAACGGTACCCTAGTTTTTCTTTTCCCGTAACGGAGTCGGTGTATTCAAAAGGTAGGGCGCCGCCTTGGCATTGTTGGCAATATTGGGTTTGACCACCGCTTGCTGCATCGCCGTAGAAGGTAAATTTAGCCCTGGGATCTTTGTACGGGGTGCCATCAGCAGGGTTAGGGTAAGAAAATGCTTTCACGGCAGTAGTGGTGATGTATACATTTTTCCAATCATTAAATCCGTACTCCTGAGCTCTGCCCGAGTGGGTTGCTTTATTGCCCCAAAACTCCTGGCCGGTGAACATGTAGTATTGGTTACCAATTCCCCAGTCGGTCCATTTTTGGTGCATAACCTGGAAAATAGTTTCAGGGTTACTTTGATTTTGATTAGAAAACAAATCTAAATAATTAGGCGCCAGTTTGTAATTGAAAGGCGATTGAGTAAGTAAGGTAAATTGCGCCTGGGCCTCGGACCACTTTTGTTGATATAAATCACTTTTACCTAATAAGGCAACCGCAGCACCCTTTGTAACGCGGCCTAATTGTGCATCAGGATACTGGAGGGGTAAATCTGCTGCTGCATCCTTTAAGTCCATTTCAATGCTTGCCCAAATTTCTGCTACCGACGCCCTTTTTGGATACAATTCCGGAGAGTTAGCACTAAAGCTTGTTCTTAATGGAACTCTACCATAGGTGTTAACTAAATTGAAGTAAGCAAACGCTCTTAAAAATTTAGCTTCTGCCAGGTATTGTTTTTTGTTTGCAGTTTCTTCAGGGGTTGTTGGTTCCCAAATCGTCGTTCTGTCAATGACTACATTAGCCCTTAAAATCATTCTGTAAAAAGAGGACCAAAACTGTTGCAGTTCCGGCGATTCCGGCCCAAATGTAAATTGTGCTAATGCAAGCATTCCTCCTTGCAAAGCAGCATCACTTTTTGCTTCATAGCCCATCAAATCAAATATAAAATAATACTCCCGGCTCCACATTCCCTGGTGAAGCAAAGTAGCATACGTAGCTACTACTGCCTGGTTTAATACGGCATCAGTTGCAAAATAGGTTTCGTAAGTATAGGCGCCTTTATTTTGGATATCCAATAAACTCTTTTTGCACCCGGATGCCGTGAGTAGGAAGGCGGCCATCCCCACATAAAAAATTACTTTTTTCATATATTGCTTTTTTATTATTAAAAATTATAGACCAATTTGTACACCTGCCATAAAAATTCTTGGCTGAGGCAATTGAAAATTATCCATTCCCCTACGGAAGATGAAGCCTTCGCCTCTATCTGAATTAAGGCTACTAACTTCAGGATCATATCCCTTGTATTTAGTTATAGTGACTAAATTTTCCGCGGCAATGTAGAACCTCAAATTAGTAATAACATTACCGGTTAAGCTGGTAATGGATTGATTAGGAATTGTAAAGCCAATTGTCACATTTCTAAGCCTTGTATAAGAACCATTCTCTAAGAAGAAATCTGACGGCCTGAGATTTCCACCCGCAGTAATACTTTGACCTGCCCTTGGTAAGGCAGCTACATCGCCCGGCTTTCTCCACCTGTCAAGAAAGGCAGTGGTTGAATTACCACCGGTAGAAGCATTGTGCGTAAAGAACCTGGTGGTATTTGCGATTTTTAATCCGCTTACACCGCTTATAACAATATTAAGATCGAATTTTTTATACCGCACCGATCCATTTATGCCATATAAAAACTTAGGCATGGCATTCCCCAACACTTTCTGATCTGCATCAGTTAACTGGCCATCACCATTGATGTCTTTAAAGATAAAGTCACCAGGTTTTATTCCATCCTGGTATATTCCATTTGGTGCTTTTGTATTTAATGCATCAATTTCAGCCTGGTCTTTAGCTACGTGATCAACAGTGTAGCCATAAAAGGAACCTATCGGAGAACCTTTTGCGGTATAAGTAAATGGATTCAATTGATTAAAGGCTCCATCTCTTATGGGGGCCTGAAACTGGTTTCCTAAAGAAAGTACATTGTTTTTATTGAAAGCGCCGTTTATTCCAATATTGTAGCTGAAGGTTTCTTTTTGGTATGCTATTGTACCCCACAGTAAATTCAACCCCCGTATTTTCGGCATCGGCAGCATTGGTAACAATGCTACTGGTGACGCCAGCTACACCACCAACTCCATTACTTGTTGGAATTGGCACCCTAACTAATAAACCAGAGCTTTTTCTTTTGTACCAATCCAATCCAACACTAACGCTGCGATTAAATAATTCAAGATCCAAACCAACATCTGTTTGATCGGTTAATTCCCACTTCAAATTTGGATTTGATAGTGTATTGATGGTGGTACCGGAATTGAAATTTTCATTCGTCCCGAATGAATAAACGAGGTTACCACTTGGGTTACCACTGTAAGTATTTACATCGGTAAGAAACAAAGGAATTCTATTGTTACCAGTTCTTCCCCAACCTACTCTTACTTTACCCTCGGTAATAAAAGGAAGGCTATTTCTTACAAAATTTTCTTCGCTGAACTTGTAGGCAAAACCGGCTGCAGGAAAATTACCAAACCTGTTGTTAACTCCAAAATTGCTGGAGCCGTCTCTCCTGTAACTTCCGGATAATATGTATCTGTTGTTATAAGTATAGCCCACCCTTCCGAAATAAGATATCAGGTTACCAAAGCCGGTCGCATAGCCATTGTAAGAACTACTAA
>JBBPZF010000010.1:0-6976 GCA_038199105.1 Chitinophagales bacterium
ACTGTGCAATCAATGAAATCAAAAATTTTTAGGCTCCAAGGAAAAATTTTATAGTGCATCTTTTTCCTCAATGCTCTATCAACAATATTGTCAGTTAGCACCAGCACATCCCAATCACTTTCTTCATGAACTTTTCCAGTCGCTCTGCTACCAAATAAATAAACTTTTGCATCTGGAATTTCCTCCAACACAATTGATTTTATATTTGACAATATTTCTTCCTGGCTATACATTTTTTAATTACAATTGTTTTAAATAATACTACTCACTTTTTTTCTTTTTACAAATTTACCATATCCTTTCTCCACTTTACATTCACCATTATCAATTGCAACTTTCCCTCTTAGTAAAACCGTCTTCACTTTTCCCATTACCTCCCAACCTTCATAACCTGAGTAATCAACATTCATGTGATGCGTTTTTGCAGAAAGTGTATGCTTTTTATTCGGATCAAAAATTACAATATCTGCATCGCTGCCAATTCCTATGGTTCCCTTCCGTGGAAACATTCCGAATATTTTTGCAGGATTGGTGCAGGCAACTTCAACGTATTTATTCAAAGTAATTCTATTTTTTACCACGCCTTCACTGTATAATAATTCCATCCTGTTTTCGATTGCGGGATGCCCGTTAGGGATTTTTGAAAAATCCTTTTCACCCATTTTCTTTTGCTCCCACATAAAAGGACAATGATCTGTAGCAACAACATTTACCAGGCCCTGATTGATGCCTGCCCATAAAGTCTGCTGGTCTTTCTTTTCACGAAGCGGTGGACTCATAACCCATTTAGCTCCCTCAAAATCCTTCTCATAAAGAGATGCATCAAGTAATAAATATTGAATGCATGTTTCCACAAATAATTTCTGATTTCTTCTTGTTGCATTGCGAACCGCATTCAGTGCACCTTCACACGTAAGGTGAACTATGTAACCAGGACAGCCCGTATAGTTGATCATGTCAACAAACCTTTCTGAAGCTTCCGCCTCTGTAACTTCCGGCTGTGAGAGATAATGATATAACGGAGAAAGATTTCCCTCTTCACGATTTTTCTGAACGAGGTAATCAATCATGTCGCCGTTGGTAGCATGCACCATCACCATTCCGCCTTGCTTCTTTACTTCTTCCATAAGGCCGATCATTTGCCGATCATCAATCATTAAGGCGCCTTTGTATGCCATAAAGGTTTTGAATGACGTGATGCCTTCTTCTTCTATAAATTGTTTTACTTCTTTATTTGTTTCGTCATTGAAATCAGTAACGGCAATATGAAAACTGTAATCGCCCACTGCAGTTCCCTTGGCTCTTCCATTCCATTCATCTAAAGCTTCATGCAAAGAGTGACCTTGCTTTTGTAAAACAAAATCTATAACCGTTGTTGTACCACCAAACAATGCAGCCCTTGTTCCTGTTTCATGCGTATCACTTGAAAAGGTACCCATGAAAGGCATTTCTAAATGTACATGCGGATCAATACCACCGGGAAAAACCAACATCCCTGATGCATCAATTTCTTGTAGAGACGCGATGCATCGCGTCTCTACCATTGCAGATAAATTTTTACCGATAGCAGAAATCGTTTCGCCTTCAATAAATATATCTGCAACATAATCATCTGCAGCAGTTATCACTCTTCCGTTTTTAATTAAGATTGACATGTTCCTTTATTTTAAATCTTAATAAATCTAATTTGGAAATGATTTTTATAAAAATTTTTTCCATTTAAATATCTTACACGCCTTCAATGTTTACAAGAATATTTTTTCGCTCTCCAAAAACATATTTATGCTTTTTCATCAAAAAATAATAAGAAATACCTGCAACAAAAAAACCTACAAACCACGCATAATTGTAAAGGTGTGAAACCCATGATGGCACTGCATCTAAAGGTATAACTTTAATTGTTGTGAGAAAGCCCGGAATGTTTGGAATTATGCCTGCCAGCAATGCAATTACAGCAGCGTTATTAAAGCCATTAGAGAATGTATATAACCCTTTGTGCTTGTATAATTCTTCCGTATTAAGATATTGTTTTCTTATAAAATAATAATCGGCAATCATGATACCGCCAACCGGCCCAAGTAAACTTGAGTAACCAACAAGCCATGTGAAAATATACCCTGAAGGATCAGCAATGAGCTTCCATGGGAAAATTAAAATACCAATAATGCCTGTGATATAACCTCCCTTCCTAAAATTAATTTTAGCGGGTGCAAGATTTGCAAAATCATTTGCCGGGCTTACAATATTTGCAGCAATGTTTGTCGCCAATGTTGAAATAGCCACAGCGATCATAGCAATGCTTATAATAAATTTACTGCTAAATTTTCCTGCTAAAATCAAAGGATCCCAAATTGTTTCACCATATAAAATAACGGTCGCGGAGGTAACAACAACTCCGATAAATGAAAATAAAGTCATGGATGTCGGAAGGCCAATCAACTGACCTTTTATTTGAGCCTGCTGGCTTTTTGCATAACGTGTAAAGTCAGGAATATTTAAGGAAAGTGTAGCCCAATAGCCTACCATACCTGTAAGTGCAGGAAAAAAGAAATCCCAAAACTGTGCATTGGTTTTGAACTTAGATGGTGCCTTTAGAATGGGGCCCAGTCCATGCACTGCATAAATTGCCCATGCTAAAAGTGCCAAGGCAGCTACAGGTAAAAAGAAAGCCTTAAACACTAACAATTTTTTTATACTGTCAACTCCTAAGTAAACCACATACATGTTTATCAGCCAGAAGATAAGAAAGGTAATTGCAGGCCCGGTTTGCAAACCAAAAGATTTCGGAAAGAGCTGTGGCAAAGTCTCAACTGCGGGTAGCCATAACCGTAACATTTGATACAAAGCAAAACCTCCGATCCATGTTTGAATGCCAAACCAGCCGCAGGCAACAATTGCACGAAGCATCGCAGCAATATTCGCTCCTTTAACACCAAAGCTTGCTCTTGCAAAAACAGGAAATGGAATTCCATATTTGGCCCCGGCGTGCCCATTTAAAATCATTGGAATTAATACAATAGCATTGCCTAAAAAAATAGTGAGGATCGCCTGCCACCAGTTCATACCACCGCCAATCAATGAACTGGCAAGCATGTAGGTCGGAATGCATAAACTCATGCTTATCCAAAGGGCTGCATAGTTCCATGTATTCCAGGTACGCTTACTTTGTGGAATTGGCGCAAGATCTTCACTGTAGAGTGAAGTATGTTGAACAATTAACGGCTCTTCCAATGTAGTGGTAAAACTGTTTATGCTTTCATCCATAAGCTTAATTTACATTTTCATCAGCTATAGAAATGGCGGCTGAAATTATTGCCAGCCCTTCATCAATTTGTTCTTTGGTTACAATCAATGGAGGAGCAATAAAGATAAAGCCCCATCTTACGAAAGTGTACATACCTAACTCCTTAATTTTTGCAGCAACTTTATTCATCACTATCATTTCACCAGGCGTAGCATTAAAAGGCGCCATCGGCTCTTTAGTTGTTTTATTTTTTACCAATTCAATGCAGCCTAATAACCCTGTATTTCTCCAGTTGCCTATGCTTGGATGTTTCATTTTCAACTCTTCTACTTTTACATCGAGATAATGCCCCACAGCCACAGCATTTTCAATCAAATTATCATCTTCATAAATTTTTAAAACCGCCAGGGCAGCAGCACAACTCACAGGGTGCGCAGAGTAGGTAAGCCCGATAGGGAGAATTTTATCATCATATTTAGCAGCAATTTTATCAGATACCATCAAACATCCCAACGGCAAATACCCGCAGGTTAAGCCTTTGGCCATGGCGATCATATCAGGAACAATATCGTGGTTTTGAAAGCCAAACCATTTGCCGGTTCGGCCAAAGCCACTCATAACTTCATCCATGATAAGGAGAATGCCATGCATATCGCATTGTTCTTTTACTTTTTGTAAATAGCCTACCGGATATTTTAAACATCCTGAAGAGCCGGATTCACCTTCTAGCAAAATAGCCGCAATATTATTTGGGCCTTCATAGGCAATCAGTCTTTCTAATTGTTCTGCACTTTCCTTCAATAAATTTTCTTCGACATATTCCCAGCGATATAAATAGGGCAAATCAAAATGCACAAAGTTCGACGCTTGTTGTGCATCTACAGGAAGCTTGCGGGGATCGCCACTGGCCGTCATTGCAGCATTCGTGGACCCATGATAAGATTGATAACGGGTTAAAATTTTATGACGGCCCGTATGAAGCCTTGCCAGCTTAATGGCGTTTTCAATAGAATCTGTACCGCCCAAAGTGAAGAATGCTTTATTTAAATCACCGGGGCAAATTTCGGCTAATTTTTTACCAAGCGCGCCCCTCGCTTTTGTAACACATGAAGGAGTGACATAACTTATTTCCTGCATCTGCTTCATAACGGCTTCGGTCACACGCTGATCGCCATGGCCAATATTTACATTCATCAGGCCGGAAGAAAAATCTATATACTTCTTTCCTTCGTAATCATATAAATAAACACCTTCACCATATTTTACAGCAATAGGATTCGTTCCTTTTTGCTTGCTCCAGGAAAATAAAGTGTAATCCTGGTTGTCCCGGATAATTTCTTCTGTTTGAGTTTTTGGCGGCACAATCTTTTCAAGTATGCTCATAGTATTTATTAGAATTTAAAGTATAAATTAAACCATTTTTGTCTTAACGCGAAGAATTGAAACATGTTCCTTCATTTGTGGCCAGGTCCGTTTTATTATAAATCACAAATTATGATTTCATCATGTATTTTGCATAAATTAATAAATGCCTAAAGAATATTTTCAATTTAAACAATTCAGAATTAACCAGGATAGATGTAGCATGAAAGTTTGCACGGATTCATGCCTGTTTGGGGCTTGGCTGGCACGGAAGACAGAAACAAAATTTCCAGTGAAAATCCTGGACATAGGAACAGGTACAGGATTATTAAGCCTTATGGCTGCGCAAAAAACAGGCGCTATAATTCATGCAATAGATATTGATGGTAATGCAATCTTACAGGCGGAAGAGAATTTTCAATTATCACCGTGGAATACACAGCTACAAGTTTTTTATGAAGATGTAAAACACTGGAATACGGATGCGAATTATGATTGCATCATGTCTAACCCTCCATTTTTCGAAAATGATCTTTTGCCGGAAGAGCCCGGAAAGAAAAATTCAAAACACGATAGCGCCTTAAAGCTTACTGATCTTATAGTAGCTGTTGACCAACTCCTTTCAATCGATGGTTTTTTTACTGTTTTACTCCCTTATGCAAGAGCAGATTATTTTGAAAAAGAAGCGATAAAATATTCATTATTTGTAAATGAAAAATTACATATAAAGCAATCTATGAAGCATGGTTATTTCCGTACGATATTAATGTTGGAAAGAAAGCAAAATCCTTTAAGGCAAAGTGAGATTTCCATCAGCAATAATGATAATGAATATACTTCTGAATTTATTGCACTGCTGAAAGATTACTATTTATACCTGTAATTTATGCTCTCAAAACCTTCCCGGGAAAGCGTGATAAATTTTATACCCCTGCATACTCTTGCATGTATTGATAATCTTCAGTAAGTATGCCGTACTTAACAATGGTTGCATGTGCAAGAACATTGGATTTTCCATTTATTAAATCTTCGAGAATATATTTAATGAGCTGCTCACCAAAATACCGGCTCGCATCTCTCGGCAATTCATTTGGCAGGTTTCCCACGGCCATCATATCTACTGATCCATCAATGTATGGTTCAGTTACAAGGCCTGTAAGTTTATTTACACCATATACGGGATTTTCAAAAGTCGCATCACCTATATTGCAGGGCACCGAACCATTGTGATCATCAGATATATCCGCAATTGTATTGATGCTAAAATCCGCCTGCTTCATATCTTCCATTTCAAAAAGCCTTGGAATTTTTCCTTCCCAATAAACACCGTTCATTAAAATATCAGTTGAGCTGATATAATTATTAAAAAGGCAATCATAATTTTCCGGGTGTTCATGAAACTCAATTCGGCTATACTTCCCCGTTAGTTTTTGCTTATACAGATCCGCACCTTTAAGATGAACATAAACCGGGTATGAAAACTTTTCATTCAAATATTCATCCGGCTCTACTTCATGAATCTCCATCAGGTTCATTATTTCCAATATACCATGTGCTACTCTCCCGCTTCCGGTAACCGCAACCTTAACTACCGGAAGTTTTAAACCAAAATAAGTATGAATAAGCTGCTGGAAATTTTTTTGCTTGTAAACCCTGGATAATAAAAAATTGCCGCTTCGATTGCCATAGGCCATAATGCCGTTGTGAGCACCAACTACCCCGGCAAAAAAACCAAAACCTATTATACGCGTTCCATCTTCATGCTCAAGGCATTCATAATCTATAAGGGTAATATTTTGGCGAATAATACTTTGCAGAAGATGCTGGTTATATGCCTGCATCTTTTTTGTATGGGAAAAAAAGAAATAAGTTTTTCCCGGTATAAGCATTGTTACAGGCACTTCTTTTATTCCAAGCAAAACATCGCAATCACTTAGATCTTCCTTTACATCAATGCCCGCATCATTGTATTCTTTGTCCTTATAACACCTCGTTTCACAATGCTGTACAACTATGCTGATGTTTAAATGTTCCTTTACCCATTTACATTGCGCGGGAGTAAGCGCAACCCGGTTATCTGGCGGAACTTTGCCCTCCTTTATCAATCCTATCTTCAGCATTCACTTATTTTGAAAGCGGCAATTTACATTTTCCCTTCAACATTCATTTGTAATACCGACGTGATATCTGTAATTCGTTCAATAAGAATTGAACTCAAAAGCTACTCTATCGGCACTATATTGCAAACCATAATATTTATTTATAGAATAAAGCGGATAGGTCGTGATGAAGTGAAAAATACTTGTTTTAAACTAATATTTTTAGTATATTTAACTAAAAATATTAGTCATGTTTACAGGAATGAGTTTA
>JBBPZF010000011.1:0-3935 GCA_038199105.1 Chitinophagales bacterium
AAAATGTTTATTTTTTAAAAACGAAATAAGAGTAAGGAGGCAAATTAATACTGCCGGATAAGGCTACTGTGCCACCTTTCATAACGTCTTCCCAGGTTGAATTTTGTATAATTTGCGGCAAGGCATAATCAATGGATTTGTCTCTTAAATTCGAAATAACAAAAACTTCTTCTTTACCCAATATTTTTGTAAAGGCACATACATCATCAGTTGTGTAAGATATTAAATTACCTCTTCGTATAGCATTGCTACTATTTCTGAAAGCAATTACTTTTTTGTATTCTGCTGTAATAGCCGGATTGATTGTCCAATCTATTTTTTTTGAGGTAAACGGAAAAACCAATCGGTATGGTGTTCCTACTTCCTGCCCGTCATAAACCATTGGCACACCCTTCATATAGGCAGCCACAACAAATGCTGCCATAGAACCTTTTTCTCCACCAAACAATTCCAAAGGAGTGCCGTCAGAACTATTCACATCATGATTGGTGATATAACGGATTACACGTTGGCTATCAGAAGCGCCTTTGTAGTCCGTAACATTCAAAGTATCTATAGAAAGCACAGAACGGTTTTTACTATAAATCTTTTCCAGGTCTTCAAAAAACCTGAAGCCAAAATTATAATCAAAACCTGCAGCAAAATTCTCACTGCGGGCACCTTCTGCCATCATCAGTAGTTTATGCGTAGAAATATTTCGCAACGTATCAATTGCCTGCTTCCAGAAATCAACTGGCGGACCATCGGTATAGTCGCAACGAAAGCCATCAATGTTGGCTGTAAGCACCCAATATTTCATGGCGCTTATCATGGCCAGGCGCATGTCTGCATTTTTAAAATTAAGTTGTGCTACATCGTTCCAGCCGGTACCGGGCGGGCTTATAATTTTACCTGTAGAATCCTGCAGGTACCAGGACTTGTTACTTGTCCATGCATTATCGAAAGAAGTGTGATTGGGAACCCAATCAAGAATAATCGCCATGTTTCTGCCGTGTGCTCCATCTACAATGGCACGTAGGTCATTGAGTGTTCCAAACTCACTGTTTCAATCGCCCTGGAAATTATATTTTCCAGCTCTTCTTTATCGATAGTCAAGATTATTGCATGTTCTATTTTAAATCCGCATTTTGCGGTCTTACTTTAATAAAATATGTTGATGCAAATATCTTCTCTTACGAATTTTTATTTCACACCATGAACAGTATTCGGTTTGGGAATTATTTATTTATTTGTCTGCCTGCAGATATATGATTGTTAAGTAGGGCTTCCCCCATCAGTAACCTTTTACAAAATCAGAAGATTTAAAGAACATTATAAATTTTGAATTGGAACTGGCGTTTCCTTGTTCTTTTTGACTGAGTTAAACTGAAAAAAAATAAAATTGGTATTACTTTGAACTTTAACGAAGGTACAATACACGTTTAACGACATTCCATAGGAACACAGGTAATTTTCAGAATGACATTTTCCAGTAAAAGAACTCCTTTGGATGTAACCAAGGCCCTCCACTCAAATGCTTACAAACTTGGGATTCCCATCCGCTTCGTCCATTCTTTGTACAAGCCGTTCTTTCAAATGGTCAAGAAATGTAGTTCGGCTTATTCTTCGGATTCTCATTTCCTGGAATACCCGGTAATAATTGCCTAAGTCTATATTAAATAAGTTTTCCAAATGGCTGGCTAATTGCTTCAGATCTATATTTCCATTATTGCAGGAACCAGCAGACTGCAATGCATATAAAAGCTCGACAAGCGCTACCTTAGAGCCCGTCCAGTTAACGTTGGCCATGGTTAGCGATTTTTCACCTCCTGATAAATCCTGATGTATATCAAGTTTTGCCAACATGGATTTTATAAATTCTGAGACTAATTCAAATGCCATGATCTTCGAAATCCAGTGATCATAAATGGTGGTGAAATTGAGATCCACGTCAAAATCCTCTGAACTCATCAATAACCATGAACCTGGTTGTTTCCTTAAAAAATATATTTCATCAAATGAAGTAGCCTGTGATCGGTAGTATGTTACCAGTTCCTGATTACTACTGATATAATCATTAATTTTTCTCAGTTCATCCAGGTAATAATTTTTAATCCCGTTCAATGGGGCAAGAGGCAAATGTGATTGTATGCTTATTACCTTTTGATGATAAATTAGTTTACTATAAAATTTCGGTTTAAGACGCTTGAAAAAATTAATTTCTTCTTCTTTACTCGTGAACTCACGATCAAGAACAAACGCTTTTAATTTCGATATAGAATTCAGAATAATAACAGCCGATATCCTGGAACTTTGAAGATAATCTGTGTCTTTATAATTGATTTCGGACAAGCTTAATTCCATTTCTTCGTAAAGAGATACTGCAAATTCACTTACTGTCATAATATGGGGTTTAAGTGTAGAAGGGTAATGGTTATTTATAAATAAATCCAATTCCAATTTTCTGCGTAAAGTTATGACAGCCCCGGAAGGGATGAGGTTGATAAATATCAATTATTTGTTTTGCGGGCCCTGATCCTGCTTAGTGTCTCTTCAGTAATGCCCAGGTAAGATGCAATATATTTGGAAGGCACCCGTAAAATGATATGTGGGAAATGACTCATCAAAAAATTATATCTCTCATTGGCTTTTTGCATTCTTAAAGAGTATAATCTTTGTTCACTAAGTTTGTAATACTCTTCTGTTACAACTCTTCCAATAAAATTAAATTCAAGGCAATGATTATATAAATATTGCAATTCCTCGTAAGTAATATAATGAAGCAGAGAATCTTCCAATACCTGAATGTTTTCATAGCCTGGTGTTTGGTTTAAAAAACTTTCCACGGAAAAAATAACATCGTGTTCCTTCATAAACCAGGAATTTATTTCTTTGTCATTTTTAGTATAGAAGCACCTAAGCAGTCCCAGTTCTACAAAATAAATATTATGGCAAATACGTCCCTGCTTAAGTAAAAATTTCTTTTTGGGGATCTCAATTTCTTTTAAATTTTGGATAAGGTATTCCCGGGCCGATTGAGAAAGCGGATAAATGGAATTGAGAAAGGCTAGCAACTCATTCATGTATGTAGTTTAGCAACTTTTTTGCAAAGAAGTATAAGAGAACTAAAAGGATAAGTCTTTTTAAAGGAATCTGAAAACCTGAACAGCGTTTATAATAACTCCTTCGGATCGACATTAATGCGCGAGCGATCCGGTATAAATAAAAAAATGCTGAAATTTACTTTTCCAAGTTCCATCCGGTTAAGCTGGCTATAGTCAAGATCACATTCATTAGCCAAATTTTTCTGGGAAATTTCTTTATTAATTCTGAACTCCCTGATTTTGGATCCTATTAATTTAAGCGTCTCATCATCCCTATAATATCTACTTTTACCTTTAGATTTCACTGAACAAAATGAAATCAACTTTAATCCACCACCAAGGGAGAATTCTCCTTACCTCTTTACCCGGTCCGGGCTATCCGGTTATTTCTCTACTATTAGTGTTACTCCTTTTATAACCATAAATTTTACACATATAGTAGGTCGGAAAATCACGCAGTTATAGGCTTGATATACGCTAGCTTTTCAAAGGAAACCAAGATACCCTATAACAAAAGGGGTTGGTCAGTAAAAGAGAGTTTCCTGCCTAATTTATTGATCGTCCAAAAATTCCAAAAGAAAAATTGTAAATCCAAAACTTTATAGGGTAAATTGTGGGGTAAATAAAAAACCACTTATGATTAAAATGTCATAAGTGGCTGATTACCACTGTAGGAGCACACGAGTTCGAACCGCGGACCCTCTGCTTGTAAGGCGAACGCAAAGGCCTTACCTAGGCTAATTAATATTTTGATGTGCTATGAGTAACTTAGTTGTTAAAAATACAACTATGCCCCATGCGAAGCAATCTGATTTTATAGATCAGGCAATGAAGATGTTTATACCGGCAGAA
>JBBPZF010000012.1:0-2136 GCA_038199105.1 Chitinophagales bacterium
GAGCGGGTATCATGAAGGATTATACTAACATATCAAGGGTTTATTTTATCGGCATCGGCGGCATAGGGATGAGCGCTCTTGCTAAATATTACTTAAGCAAAAATGCAACAGTAAGCGGTTATGATAAAACGGTAACATCATTAACGAGGCAGATGGAAAGCGAAGGCGTTGCTATACACTACGAAGATGATACAGCCCTTCTCGATAAACAGGCGCAACTAGTAATATATACGCCTGCTGTACCGAAGGAGCACAAAGAATATAATTATTACCTCGCTAATAATTATGAAATGGTGAAGCGAAGTGAAGTGCTGGGTAATATCACCGCTTCGAGCTATAGTATTTGTATTGCCGGTACGCATGGTAAAACGACTATCAGCACAATGATTGCGCACATTCTGAGGCATTCAGGGTTTGGCTGCAATGCTTTTCTCGGCGGGATTTCAGTGAACTACAATACAAATTTCTGGTCGCAGGCTCCTTCGGAGAGCAGCAATAACAATGTGTCAGTGGCAGAGGCAGATGAATATGACAGAAGCTTTTTGCAACTATCGCCTGACGTAGCGCTTATTTCAGCAATGGATGCGGACCATCTCGACATTTATGGAACAAAAGAAAACCTTGACCAGGCATTTATAGATTTTTCAAAAAGACTAAAGACTGATGGATTGCTGATTACAAGATTCGGCCTTAAAGAGAATATTTTTTCTTCGGGTAAGCATATACGTTACAGTCTTCAAAATGATGCTGCAGATGCTTATGCATCAAATATAATAATGCACAACGGTAGCTATAAATTCGATGTAATTGCCAATGGCTGGATGCTTGATGATGTGAAACTGAATATGGGAGGAATGCATAATGTGGAAAATGCGGTTGCCGCAATCACAATTGCTCATTACTTAAAAATAGATGCGGTAAAAATCAAAGATGCTGTACAGAATTTTAAAGGAGTTAAGAGAAGATTTGAATATATCATCGCTCCGCCTCAACAGGCAAATGTCGCCAAAGGATTTTTTGAAGAAAATAAAAAAGTACAGCCTTTAATCTTCATTGATGATTATGCTCATCATCCTGAAGAATTGCGCTCTTTAATTAAAAGTGCTAAAAGCCTTTTTAGTAAAAGAAAATGCACCATCATATTTCAACCGCATTTGTTTTCACGCACACGCGACTTCGCGAAAGAGTTTGCAGAAAGCCTTGACATGGCAGATGAAATTTTATTGCTCCCTATTTATCCTGCGAGGGAACTGCCAATGGAAGGAGTAAGCAGTGAGCTGATTTTGCATGAAATGAAAAACGATAATGCACGTGTAATTTCAAAAGAAGAGTTGTTGGAATTTTTAAAAAACGATTTTTTAAAATTAATTAAAAAGGATAACAATGCGCAGTTGCTGATTACTGCCGGCGCGGGAGATATTGATCAATTGATAGAACCAATTAAAAATATACTTGGCTAAAGAAAAATGACAACAATCGGAAAATACAAGTTTAATAAAATTCTCACAGTCATGGTGTGGGTACTCCTTGGCTCAGGGATGGTTGTATTGCTGGTTGCCGCTATTACTAAAAAAAATAATGAGCACTGTATAAAAACGGAAATAAACATAAGTGGGGTTCAAAATAATTTTTTCATAGATAAAAAAGATGTCCTTGACATATTAAAAAGGGTAAATAAAGGAAAACTGGAAAACAAACCAATTCGCGATTTTGACCTCGCTTCAATGGAAGCAGCATTACAAAAAGATAAATGGGTCAGGAAAGCGGAATTGTTCTTTGACAATAATGACGTATTGCAGGTACGAGTTTCAGAACGGGAACCTATCTCAAGAATTTTTACGGAATCTGGCGCGTCTTTTTATATGGACAGTACCCTTAAGAGACTTCCTTTGAGTGATAAGTTTTCTGCAAGGCTTCCAGTCTTCACAAACTTTCCTACAGACATTAAGCCATTATCGAAAAAGGATAGGAGCTTATTGAAGCAAATCAGGTGGCTGAGTGAATATATTATTAGTCATCCTTTTTGGATGGCACAGATAGAACAAATTGATATTACGCCGGCAGCAACTTTTATGTTGGTGCCAAAGCTCGGCGATCAACTAATTGATTTTGGCAGCGCAGATAACTACCAGCAAA
>JBBPZF010000013.1:0-3157 GCA_038199105.1 Chitinophagales bacterium
CAAACACAACTATAATAATCCTGATGATATTGGTGAGTATATTTCTGCACTTTCAAACGGCGCTTGTGTAGATAATAAGCCATTTGGTTACCTGGTTTGGGGTGTAAAAAATGATACTCATGAAATAACAGGAACAGGGTTTAAAATTTCAAAAGAAAAAAAGGGAAACCAGGATCTTGAACTATGGCTAAGAACCTTTCTTCATCCAAAAGTTCATTTCGAAATTTTTGAATTTTATTACAAGGGAAAAGAGATTACACTTTTGAAGATTCCCGCTGCCACTGCAGAACCTACGCATTTTCAAAAAAAGCCTTTTATCAGGATCAATAGCCAGAAAACAGATCTACGAAATCATGCCGCATTAATCCGTAAAATCTATAACTCGCTGGAAGATTGGTCGTCAAAAATTTGCGAAGAGGCAAAATTCAAAGACCTTGATCCGGCAGCCATCAGCATGGCAAGAAATAATTATGCTGCAAAACATAGGAGGTATAACGATGAAATAGTTAAATGGGATGATTCCACTTTACTGGATAAAATGAAGATTACTGTAAATGGCAAAGTAACCAATACCGCCATTATTTTATTAGGCAAACCGGAAGCAGCAAGGTTTCTATTACCAGCAATTGTCCAAATTACATGGAAATTGGACAGTGATGAAAAAGCCTATGAACATTTTCATCCACCTTTCCTGCTCAATACTTCTGAATTGCTGAACAGAATCAGGAACATCCGGTATAAAATTTTTCCTGATACGCATCTGCTAGCCGCTGAAGTATTAAAATATGAACCACGTGTAATTTTAGAAGCTTTGCACAACTGTATTGCTCACGAGGACTATCATTTGCACAGCCGTATCGTTGTAACCGAGAAAACAGAAAAACTAATTTTTAGCAATGCAGGTTCGTTCTTTGAAGGCAAAGCTGAAGATTATAGTTTGGGAGAAAAAACTCCTGAGCGTTACCGCAATCCCTGGTTGGCTAATGCGATGGTTAACCTGGGCATGATAGATACCATGGGGTATGGCATTCATACAATGTACAAAGAACAACGCAAACGATACTTTCCATTACCGGATTATTCAAAAACCGAAGCCGATAAAGTAGTCTTGGAAATTTATGGGCAGGTCCTGGATATTAATTACAGTAAATTATTACTTGAAAAAACCGACTTGGCATTAAGTACGGTTATTATGCTTGACAGAATACAAAAGAAACTGCCGCTTGAACAACCAGCTTATAATTTTTTAAAGAAAGAAAAACTCATTGAAGGCAGAAAACCAAATTATTTTATATCGGCTGTTGTAGCAAGGGTAACAGGGCAGCAAACAGATTATTTTAAAAAGAAAGGAATAGATGATGAATATTGTAGAAAGATGATAATAGATTACCTGAAACAGTTCGGGGCTGCGAGCCGTTCGCAACTGGAAGAGGTCTTGTTAGATAAATTGCCTGGAATATTATCCGAAAAGCAACGGAAGGACAAAGTGAAGAATAACCTACAGTCTTTAAAGCTAAAAGGCCAGATCAGGTTGAATAATGAAAAGAAATGGGCACTCGTCTAAATGGCTGGCGCCATAACACAAATTAGACGGCAACACAGACGTAATTTATACGTAAAAAATACGTAAGTAGCTAAAACTCAAAACATTCTAAAATAACAGATTACAAGATTTAGACGAGTTACAAAAGAGAGTTAAGACATCATAATAACGCCGCATTAAGTCCGTATTAACTCCGCTCTAAGACCGTTCAGAGAAGAGAAACAATAATGTCGAAATGGATTTATACCGGTGTTGTTCCGGTGTTGTTCTGTGGTTTAAAAATAAATAATGACTGAAAAAAATAACAATAACGAAAATCATTTACCAAAAGATTGGAAGTGGGTGAAGTTGGGAGAAGTATGCGATAAAGTATCATTGAATAAAATCAAAATAAAACAAAAGGAATATTTGGAAGAAGGATTATTTCCCGTTGTAGATCAAGGGCAAGATTTAATTGGTGGATATTATAACGATAAAAATTTACTCATACCGCACGAACCACCTTACGTAGTTTTTGGAGATCACACAAAGGCGAAGAAGTTTATCAATTTTAAATTTATTGCAGGAGCAGATGGAGTAAAAGTTTTAAAGGCAAAGGAAAATATTGATTCTAAGTTTTTATACTATTCTCTTTTTACAATTAAAATTGAAGACAAAGGTTATGCGAGACATTTTCAATTATTAGAAAAAGAATTATTTCCTCTTCCTCCCAAACCCACCCAACAAGCCATTGTTTCCAAAATAGAAGAACTCTTTAGTGAGTTAGACAAAGGCATAGAAAACCTGCGCTTCGCTCAACAGCAACTAAAGACTTACCGGCAGTCTGTCTTAAAATGGGCATTTGAGGGAAAGCTGTCTGAATCAGGATTAGCAAGATTAAAAGATGAACAGGATTTGGTGAATAAAGAAATCCTACGATCCTCAAATTCTGAAAATCCTGATTCAGACAAAGGTGAATTGCCGAAGGGATGGAAGCATGTTTCAATTACTGAGTTAGCCGAAAAAAATAAAAATGCTTTAAAAGCAGGCCCCTTTGGTTCTTCTCTAAAGAAAGAATTTTATGTTGAGAAAGGATATAAAATTTATGGGCAGGAGCAAGTAATTAGTGGTGATCCTTTTTATGGAAACTATTATATAAATGAACAGAAATATCAGGAATTAAATTCTTGTAAAATAAAACCCTTCGATATCCTGATAAGTTTAGTTGGAACTGTGGGTAAGGTATTATTACTTCCACAAAATTGTGAACCGGGAATCATAAATCCCCGGTTGATTAAAATCTCACTTGATACAAAAGTTTACCTACCTAAGTTTTTCAAATCCTATTTTGAAAGTTCAATAGTGAAATCTTTTTATTCTGGTGAAACGAGAGGAACAACGATGGATGTTTTGAATTTAGGCATTATTAAAACGATTCCCTTTCCGCTTTGCTCAATTCATGAACAACAAGAAATAATTGAAGCCATCGAAAGCCGCCTCAGCATAGCCGATAAAATGGAAGAAACCATAACCCAAAGCCTAGAACAGGCGGAGGCATTAAGGCAAAGTATTTTGAAAAAAGCTTTCGAGGGGAGGTTGATTTAATATGGCGAAACCGTCAGGCACCATATCATC
>JBBPZF010000014.1:0-4229 GCA_038199105.1 Chitinophagales bacterium
AATCTTTTCAGCCCGCTTGAGTTTGTCAGCAAAACATCTTCATACCAAAGTTGTCCGCATTCCCGCCGATTTTGGGCCCGATCTTCTATCATTAGCTGTTGCAATTTTTGGTATTTAAGTTTGAAAGTGAATGACTGAATGTATTTGCCGTGCAATGAGCAAGAAGGGCGTTGTAGTTATGGCATTAAGATGCCATAGCGGAAACGTGTAAAAAGGTTGGCGAATGAAAGCGGCTGGGATACGATGAAGGAATGGTCAAATAATAATATTACAACAGTGGATAGCAATAAAAAAAATCAGAAACAAAATTTTACTTCACATCTACTTTAATCATTTCCTGAATTTGGTTAGGGTTATTTATCACAATTTCCGGTTTGTCTTTATAGGTTTGTATTACTCCATAAATAACAATTCTCTTTCCGTCAAAAAATTTCTCTATAGGTTGATGCGTAAATTTATTTCTGACATCTCCCCAAATAACCAGTGTCAACAAAGCATCAGGATATTTTGCGCCGATATTTAAAAACGTTGGTGAGCCTTTGGAACTGTCGAAATATTTACCACCAAATACAACGCCTTCAACACTTATTGAATCGCCAATGTGTTTTGAAACATTCCTCAGCTCAGTGAGGGTTTGTGAGAAAGCACATGCAGAAATAAATACAAAGCCAAAAATAAATGTGTTCAATTTGAGAGTATATTATTTTTTTATTCAGTCTATTTCAGGAATGAATATTTGGGAATATAGCGGAATGCATCCCTCACATAGCGCAAGTATGCAGCATAGCTTTCGACTGGCGTATTGTGCTACTGTGTACTAACTATAACTTAATTCAACTAACCCTTTCGTCCCGCAGAAATCTCTTGCACTACTATATTTCCAATCTTTTTCTTTTGTTACAAAGCCTGTCTCTACCGGATTTTGATGTATGTACAGCAATTTCCATCAAACATTGGCTGTCCTTTAATTTCAAGTGGCTTGTTGTGCTGTTGCCAGTCCCTCCGCCTGTCGGGATGCAAATCTTTATTATTACTATTTTGGCTACCTGCTTTTTCCATCATCCAAATTATCCATTCTTTACGGCTCTCGTGAATACTATTTTTAATCGCCTCTTTTAGTTAAGGTGATGTATGTTTTTTTATATCACGAACTCCGCATATACATAGCTCCCCTTCCCTGTATAATTTTAGCTTATCATCTTAAAATTGGTATTGTAATGCGACTGCTGTTATACCATTTGATCTCCAAAGGAACTTTCGCATCTGACATGGTTTCGTCGCTTACATCTTTGCCGCTACCATAATTTACCTGCCAATTAGGGCTTTTATTTACACCAAGAGTAATTACAATACGGCTCCCCTTTTCAAACTTCTTACTTATGATAAAATTATTTTCGAGATGAAGGTTTTCAATCTTTCCCGGCTGCAGTAAATGCCGTGTGCTCCTGTCTTTGGCATAACTCGCTCTTTGTAGTGATTCGTTAAGTGCAAAGTAATGGCCATCGGGTGTTTGTTCATAAAGATCAAGCACGAGGTCAACATCTTTTTTATTAATGCTTATATCAATAGCTGCAGTTATAGCGCCGCTGATCGCAAAGGTGCCGTCAACAGGCTCGCTCACAAAAATCAGTTTCTCTTTTTCCGGTACCAGCGTACTGTCTATTAATTGAGTAAAAGCAATAATATCCTCTTCACGGAAGCGCAGGTCACTTCTATTTTTCAAGTCTACCTGCTGATTTATAAAGCCAGTCTTTAAGGGTTTACCTTTCACCAGGGAATAAGATTTTCCCTTAAGTTGATTTCCCAGGTAAAAAGTAAGTGAGTCATTGTACATCTGTGCTAATGTTGGAACATGCTTCCATTCATTGCTACCCATCACTTCAAAATTTACACGGTCTCTTAATATAGCCGGTTTTTCAGCACCTTTCAGCACATAGTCAAACCAGTTAAACACCAGGTCAATGATAGAAATATTTGCGACAGAATCAATCTGGTAACCGCCCAATATTTTTGAGGGTTCGTACTGAGAACCTCCATGATCAAAAGGGCCAATAAGCAGGTAATCATCCGGGTTTTTATTCCATTTGTGGAGCTGCTTATAATAATACATTGCCCCAAGTTGGTCATCATCATAGTAGCCCGTGGTAGTAAGAATCGGGATATTTATTTTCGCAAATTCTTCTCTTTGCGGAATCATCTTTTTATAGAAACTGTCGTAGGCAGGATGGTTTAGCATCCGCTGATAGATCATATTTGGCCGCCCTTCCACCGTATCCAGCGAGCGAAATCTTAAGCCTTGCTGGTACCATTTTCCTGCAAGGTCTTCCCATTTTTTATTGTTGAAAAATCCGGCATTATCTGTTAACTTATTATCCAGCACATAATGAAGCCACCGTAATAAATAAGTAGGCATAACACCATTCAGTAGAGGAAAATCAATGCCCGGAGCAACTGCTGCCTGCGGCACTATCGTTTTCAAGGCTGGATGTAAATATTTCGTTGCGCTCCATTGGGCAAAGCCCAGATAGCTGCCGCCATACATACCAATCTTCCCATCACACCAGGGTTGCTTACTGATCCAATCTATAATATAATAGGCATCTTTGGCATCGTGTTCAAAGGGTTCCAATGAATCAGGGCTCAACCTTTTACCACGGGTATTGGCCTCTATTCCTGTAAAGCCATGTGCCACTGCCAGTTTGCAATCGGCTGCTTCGCGTCCTGCATAAATATTATACAGCAACACTACCGGCTGCGGGGTTGCTACATTTCTATCCCGGTAAATAGTAAGGGAAACAGTTCCGCCATCCGGCATTTTTACTAAAACACTGTCGTCAATTATATATTTTTCCTTTTCCTGCGCTGCAAAAAATGAAGTGGCAAATGGGTCCACCTGCGAATACACCAGGTACGAATTGTAAGCTCTCGTAAGCGCTTGTGCCGCTTCGAGATCAATAGAGTCTTTGCCTTCCGCCTTCTTTAAAAGATTGTAAAAGTTTTCTTTCATCACCAATGGATCAGTCACAAAGTAGTTTTCTGCCAGGGCTGCGGCTTCGGGAGATAAAGCACCAAACAAAGCATTAAAACTAACGGGGTAAGCTTCGTTAAATGAAATATTTTTTTGCAGTTGCTCCATCCTTGCAGTTGCAAAAGTTTCAAATTGAAAGCCTATTACCTTTACTACTTTAGGTGCCGACTTTGCCAGCATCTGTCTTAAGGAATCGAGACTACGCAAGGCAATGGGATATTGCTGTGTTACCATTTCATATCGAAAAATATTATCTAAATACTCCTGCCGGTTTTCACTATCATACCTGGTAATCACCTCTGCGGCCAACGCTTTCATATTCCTGCTTAAGGTAATGCTGTCTGTATTGCCTTCTTTTGGAAAAGGTATTTTTTGGGCAAATGCATTCACGCTGTAAGCAAGTAAAACAAGGATAATAAGCCTTCTCATATAAATTTTTATTTTATTTTAAAGATACTTGTTTGTGCTGTCAAAAACTTTTGTCGTTATTAGTGTTCTTATAAATCCCCCGCCCCGAAGCCAGTTTTTCTTCGCCTCCTGGCGCAGCTTCCCACTGTTGGAGCAAGTGATCGATTGTGCCCGAATTGAAAAGAAGTTTACATTAGCTTGTATGAGATCACGCAGTTCACAAGAATAATAAATAATCCGGATTTTTTCACGGAAGTAAGGTTTGATGGGATTAATTTTAATTTAGTATCCAAGGCACAATCGGCGGCTTGCGCCAGGGATGAGTGCCGGCATCGATCGCTTAAAATGCAGACGCGTTGGCGATCAAGTCGCAAATTTCTTGTCAGCTTGCACTTATTCAGTCCACGTCCTGACAGGCTGTTAGCGGTTTGTTGTTTTTTCGATTAATTTTTCGATAATTTAAAAACAATAAAGCTTTTGTCGTAATTGTCCTCGGAGGGCGACTGTTTTTTAAAATTCAATTTCTCTAATAGTCTTGTTGAGCTTTGGTTTTCAGTATGAGTATATGCTTCTAATGAATCTAGCCCGATATGTTGAAATCCAAATTCAAGTACTTTTGATGCAGCTTCCTGCATTAATCCTTTTCCCTGGTAGCCAGGTAATAACTCATACCCGATTTCTGCTTTCATATTGTCGTCTGCAAATTCGAATAAACAGATTGTTCCAATCAATTTGCCATTCAAAGAGATGGCCCAATAAATCGAGTCGTGTTTTTTTTATTTTTTATTAAAAT
>JBBPZF010000015.1:0-3272 GCA_038199105.1 Chitinophagales bacterium
AGTAAAAGTGAAAGCGCCTGTTTGAGATTTTGCAAAGAATGGAAGCAAAAATAGAATGGTTAGGATTCTTCTCATTTTGTTGATTATTAGATTATAAGAGATGGCCGATATTATTAGCCCGCTTAGAAAAAAACTTGGAGAGGTCGATGGTTTTAGTTTTGGTGTTTGTTGTCAATTTTATTTATGTTCCGTAGGAAGCGTTACAATGATCATTATGTACGGACCGCAGTTATCGCAAAGTTTTGGAAATCAATTGCAAACCGTATTTTAGTTGCACTTTTATATTAGATAAATTTCTGTTGATTTTTCCCATTTTTGGGAGATGCATATAACCGTTGTTTTTCAATAGATTAAGCAAAAATAAATTATGCTCTACTATAGTAAAAATTATGCCATTTTTATTGTAAAAGGTAACATGTGGATAACACTTTGGCTAAAATTGTCGAAGAGTGAAAAGTTGTATAGTGATTAACAAAATTGCTTATAAAAGGTGTTAAAGGCTTTTCTAAAATTTTGGTTAAAACCCGCCGTGAAGCTAACGTCTTTTCTGTTTCTCTTTCTTAGAAAAGCTTTAGACTCTTTGGCCAGTTGTCGCCTTGAATAACAATGCTAATTTTATTCTAAATGAATTTTGTTCGTTTAAATATCTATCGTAATATTGCGTTTATAATGGGAGCAACAAAATCATACGAGTTCAGTGTAAAGGAGAATAAACTTGCGAAAGTCGCAAAGGCTTTAGCGCATCCCGCCCGGGTTGCTATTTTAAACTTATTGGTAAAAAGGCAAACCTGTGTTTGCGGGGATATTGTGGATGAAATACCGCTTTCTCAAAGCACAGTGTCACAACATCTAAAGGAATTGAAAGAAGCTGGATTAATAACCGGTGAAATAGAAGGCGCAAAAGTTTGTTACTGTATTGATGCTAAACAATGGAAAGCAGCACAGGCTGTATTAAATCAACTGTTTGAAACATATAAAGGTGGTAGCAATTGCTGCTAACTTTTTTTTGAATAGAATCATCGTAATATTTCGATAACTTAAAAATAAATAACAATGGAAACACAGGACAATGTAAAAGAAATGGTAAGGCAGAAATATTCAGAGATCGCCTTACAGGATAAAGAAACGAACCAGAGCTCATGCTGCGGTTCAGGCTGTTGCAGTAACGAAGTATATAACATTATGTCTGATGATTATACAACTCTGGAAGGTTATAATCCCGATGCAGATTTAGGCTTGGGCTGCGGCTTGCCAACCCAATTTGCTAAGATCAGGCAAGGCGATGTCGTAATTGATTTGGGCAGTGGTGCAGGTAACGATGCATTTATAGCACGACATGAAACAGGCGAAACAGGAAAAGTCATCGGCATTGATTTTACGCCGGCTATGATTGAAAGAGCAAGACAAAATGCAGAGGTGAGAGGATTTCATAATGTAGAGTTCAGGCAGGGAGATATTGAGAAGATGCCGGTTACAGCTAATATTGCCGATGTTATTGTTAGTAATTGTGTATTAAACTTAGTGCCTAACAAAGATGGGGTAATCAAAGACATTTACAGAGTGCTAAAGCCAGGAGGCCACTTTTCTATTTCGGATATTGTATTAGAAGGAGAACTGCCAAAACAAATGAAAGAAGCTGCTGAAATGTATGCAGGATGTGTAGCAGGAGCTATTCAAAAACGCGTGTATTTAGAAATGATAGAAGCCAACGGTTTTAAAAATATAACTGTTCAAAAAGACAAAGCAATTATAATTCCTGATGACATACTAAGTCAATACCTGACCGCGGAGCAAATTGCAGCATTCAAACAATCAAACACAGGAATAAGAAGTATTACAGTTTATGCAGAGAAACCAGCAGGTGAACAAAAATCTTGTTGCGGCCCTGAATGTTGTAACTAACGTTTATGAACAAATACCTGGCTGAACTTTTAGGAACTTTTGCATTGGTGTTTTGTGGAACAGGCGCCATTGTTATTGATCAGCAATCAGGCGGCGCTGTTACGCATGCAGGTATTGCGATCACATTTGGTTTAATTGTAATGGCGATGATCTATACATTAGGCAATATTTCAGGAGCACATTTAAATCCGGCAGTTACTATTGCTTTTACTTTAGCAAAAAGGTTTCATATAAAACAAGTATTGCCTTACATTACTGCTCAGTTAGCAGGGGCAATTTTAGCAAGCCTTGCCTTAAAATATTTGTTTCCGGCAAATGAAACCTTAGGCGCAACATTGCCGGCAGGTTCAGAAATGCAATCCTTCATTCTCGAATTCATACTCACTTTCTTTTTAATGTTGGTAATTATAAATGTAGCAACAGGCAGTAAGGAACAGGGAATGTTTGCAGGGCTTGCAATTGGTTCCACCGTGCTGTTTGCAGGCAATGTTTGCAGGCCCGGTATGTGGAGCAAGTATGAATCCTGCAAGATCCATAGCACCAGCCTTAATAAGCGGGCATTGGGAGCTGCTTTGGCTTTATATAGTTGCAACCGTTACCGGAGCTGCTTAGCAATTCCTGTTTGGAAATTTCTTAATCATAATAAATAAAACATCAATCAATAACAATGAAACGCATCTTAGTTTTATGTACGGGCAACAGTTGTAGAAGTCAAATTGCAGAAGGGTATTTAAGAAAATTTGCAGGTAATAAAGCAACCGTTTACAGCGCCGGTGTGGAAACACATGGCGTTAACCCAAGAGCCATACAAATAATGAAAGAAGATGACATTGATATTTCGCATCACACATCAAACAATATAAACGAATACAGGGATATGGCTTTTGATTTTGTAATTACTGTATGTGATAACGCGAAAGAAAGATGTCCTTTTTTTCCTTCCAATGCAAAGAAGTTCCACCACAATTTTCCTGATCCTGCAAAAGCTACAGGAACTGAAGAACAAATAATGCAACAATTTAGATACGTAAGAAACCTGGTAAAAGAATACAGCAAAGACTTCGTTGCAAATAATTTATAAGCCTGCAAAGTTATTGTTGACAAATTGATCGCACCCCTGTAAATAATGGGTCCATCTGCCTGAGAATGTATGCTTCCTTTTCCCAATTGTATGTTTACATGTTACAAATGCATGCTTCCTTTTTGCAATTGCAAGCTTACATGTTAGAAATACATGGTTGCTTTTTTTAAATATATATAATATATACTTGGCCTGTATTCAGTTCAGTAAAGGAGATTTATTTGACAGGCTTCTTGATAAAAAAATACAAGATGGTAATTCCAAAATCTTAAAAAAATTGTTAGCATGA
>JBBPZF010000016.1:0-2582 GCA_038199105.1 Chitinophagales bacterium
GTACCCTATTCAATAAAGTAATAAATGAAATGCAATTTAATTTTCAGCCTCTTGAATTTGGAGAGCAAACGGGCTATCATGTGGATGTAAAAGATGAAGAAGGTACACGATGGGAATTCACAATGTTCAGGGATGACGACCGATGGAAAATGAAAGCGGAGAAGATGCCGCCATGGATACTTAATGTTGAGCAGGCATTAGGCGAAGCAATTGATAAGCATGAGTAATAAATTGTAGTGCTTTTTTATAAAAACTAAACGCTGAAAATGAATTGAAACATATAAACAACATAATCAAAATTGAATTATGCTGTGCTGAACATTCGCAAAAAAACTAAGGGGCAGCTACCATGAGAGTGGGCGCTGCAAAGGCTTAGACTTGGCTGGATATGTTTAAGTCCACGAAATTTTTTTATTGCACTTGAGCTTTTAAGATATTAATTTAGAAAAATCTTCCGCCCCAAAACGCAAAGCCTCAGATAATTCTTACTTTGCTACCATATCCAAAAATCATGATAAAAAATACTTCTATTTTCCTTTTTGCGATCCTGCTTGTTGTAAGTTGCAAAAGCAAACAACCACCCTGCGAGCCGCAATTAAGGGACTCATCACTGGCTTCTATTGATTTAATGTCTGTTAAATTGAACTGGCCTGTCGATCTTAGTATTACTGGTTATTCCGGCCCTAATCTCACACCAAGTCCGGCTTGCCTTGCTGTTGCAGCATCGGGAGAAGTGTATGTAGGCGTAGATATGATTGGTTCTCTTGGTAAAAAACCGGGACAGGGTCGAATTGTAAAACTGGTAGATTGCGATAATGATGGCATCGTTGACAGGCATACGGAATATGCCAAGGTGGATGACCCACGGGGTATTGTATCAGTAGGTGACAAGCTGTATGTACTTCATACAGTTTTTACGGATACCCTGGCAACAGGCATGGCGCTCGAGGTTTATGAGGACAAAGACAATGACGGCTTTGCTGACGGGCCTCCGAAAATACTTGTTAGTCACATGAGTAATCCTACTTATCTCGCAAGCCGCGGTACGGACCATGCTACCAATGGCATTCGCCTCGGCATAGATGGCTGGATATATATTGCTGTGGGCGATTTCGGTTTTCATAATGCAACAGGCAGCGACGGGACAAAACTGACCATACTTGGTGGAGGAATCGTCAGGGTAAGGCCCGATGGAACTGAAATGGAAGAGTATATTCATGGCACCCGCAATATTTATGATGTTGCCATTGATCCATATATGAACATTTTTACCAGGGGAAATACCAATGACGGCGGCGGATGGAATATGCGTTTCAGCCACATGATTCAATCCGGCGAATACGGTTACCCGGTACTGTTCAAACATTTTACGGAAGAAATTATTCCTGCTTTGGTAGATGTTGGCGGCGGCTCAGGTACAGGAGCGCTGTTTATGGATGACCCCGCCTGGCCGGCAAAATACAACCATGTACCGATGATGGCGGACTGGGGCAGAAGCGAATTATACATTCACAGGCTTACGCCTGATAATGGCAGCTATACACAGGAGCAGGAAGATTTCATTCATCTGCCGCAGATTACAGATGTGGATGTTGATGCTTCCGGGCGCATGTACCTTTCTGCATGGGACGGCGCAGGTTATTCAGGTGATTCCACCAAAGGATTCACGGTACGTGTGGTTCCAAAAGACTGGGTGTATAAGCCTTATCCTGATCTTGGGGATGCATCCATGGGCGAACTCATTGACCTGATGGAATCTGAAAGTAACGTTGCCAGGCTCTATGCGCAGCAGGAGTTGATGATGAGAGGTGATGATGCAACGGATGCGGCATGGAAATTAGCGGATGATAAAAGCAAGCCTACTTATGCCCGTGTGGCAGGCATGTACGCTTATGCGCAAATGGCCAAAGCCGGTGCAATTAAAAACCTGGTGCAATTAGCAACGGAAGAAAACATGAAAGCGTTTGCCCTGAGGGCGCTCTCTGACAGAAAACCCTTTTTGAAAGATGTGCCTATCGAACCATTTTTAAACGCTCTGAAAGACACTTCTAAAAGCGTTCAGTTCGAAGGGATCATTGGTTTAGGGCGACTGGGCCGAATAGCAGCAGCAGAAGCATTGCTACAGATTCCCGTTCCGGCATCATTTGTTGCTCCCGCTAAAGGAACGGAAGGCCCACATGCCACACCTAATTCAGCTATTATTCCTCCCCACCTTGCAGTAAGAGCATTGGTAGCACTCAATGCGGTAGATGCATGCGTAGCCGCTATCGGCACAAAATATTCTACGCTGGCTTTGTGGGCGTTGCGTTATATGCATGATACGAAAGCCGTGGAAGGATTAATTGCTGCATACCGGAATACACAGGATACAGCGTTGAAAACCGACATAGTTTCCACACTTGGCAGGCTATATAATGAAGAAGCGCCTTATGACGGCACGTGGTGGTGGAGCACCCGCCCGGATGCACATGGCCCATACTACAAGCCCATCACATGGGCAGGTTCGGATAACATTAAAGCTTTTCTGGTTGATCTGTGGAGTAAATCAGGCGCAGCAGGAAAGCAATTTTTCGCTGATCTTA
>JBBPZF010000017.1:0-2488 GCA_038199105.1 Chitinophagales bacterium
ACCATGCTGGCGGGTCACATGTTCATTTACCACCATTTGCCAGGTGAATATTTTAAAGGTGCTATCAGGCGGAGTTAATTTTGAAATGGTTGCCAATGAATCGAAAGGATAATAAAATGAGTTGTTTATTTTAAGTGCTCTTACAAATAATTTCGTGAATTGGCTATCTGCATTAAACCGGTCAGCAGCGGTTCTGCCTTGTACAATTTGCAGCGATAATGTCTTGAGAGAATCTTCTTTTTTCTGTAACTCTTTTTTATCGTTTGAAGAAACATGTTGGGCGAAGGCAACATTTCCTAAAAATAAGAGCGCAATAAAAAAGTACCAGTTTTTATGCATTCAAAATGTTTGAGCAAAGAAAACAGAATTAGGCGGAAAATATTGTTAATCACGTCAGTTTTAACTAAGCTATAAAGCCCGGGCGGCTGCGATAAGATCAGGAAAAACAATGTCCATATCGTTATGCTTTAAGTCCACATCTTTTCGTGTCGTTGGAAGAAAGATATTCACTGCTACATTAAGGTTACGGCCGAATCTCATATCGCTTAGCGTATTTCCTATCATGACGCTTTTTGAAAAATCAACGTCCGGAAAGTCTTTCTGCGCCTGCAATCCCATACCCGGATTAGGTTTCCTGTTTGGGCTTTCCATCGCTGCGCAAAAATATAATTTGTCAATTCTTCCGCCGGCATTGCTCAGTTCCTGCAACATATTTTTATGAATCAGGTCAAGGTCTTCGGCCTTGGTAAGGCCCTTGGCAATGCCCCGCTGATTTGTTACAATAAATATCCTTCCAAATTTTTCACTAAAAATTTTGATCGCCTCTTTTACTCCTTCGTAAAATTTGAATTCATCCCATGTATGGATATAATCTAAATGCTTTTCATCATTGATTACGCCATCACGATCCAAAAATAATGTCCATGTCTTATCTATATCTTTTAAGTCTTTCATAGTAGCTTTTGCAGTTTTTACGCACCCATTAGGGGCTGGGGATTAATTCAACCTGCGCTCTTTTATAATCTTCAGGAATACCTATATCAATAAAATATTTGTCCTGGATAATACCATATAATTTTTCCGCACTCCGCGGCGGAGCGACATTCTTTTCTAAATAATCTTTTTCAAAAGAAAATTTTGCGGGAAGATTTTCTTTTTTAAATTTACTAACGTTTAAAGCGTACACGCCACCATTTATTAAACCCGATGCATAAAACTTTTTTTCTTTAAAGGATTTTACCCCATCACTTTCATTCAGCTCAACCACGCCGTAACGATCGAAATTTTTCATTGGTTTCAAACTCAAAGAACAAGCAGCATTTTTTGTTTCATGAAAATTGGCAAGCGCCTGCAGATCAATTTCGAAAAGTGTATCACCATTGCAGACTAATACATTTTGTTCCTGGCATTTTTCACTTGCCAATTTTATACCGCCGCCGGTGCCTAAAGGTTCTTTCTCAAAAGAGATTTCATAATGCAATGAAGAATAATCCACCTGTAAATAATCTTCTATTGATTTATGCATATAGCCCACGCTGAAAATAAATTTTTCTATTCCGCCTGCACGCAAAAAATTGATAAGATAAAATAAAAAGGGTTTACCATTAACCGGTGCCAGGCACTTCGGCTGATCACATACAACAGAACGCAGCCGGGTGCCAAAGCCGCCTGCGAGAATAATGGCTTCTTTAATCATTTGTTTCGGCAAAATAAATTTCTTCAACCAACTGGCAAATAATGTGTCCTAATGTGATGTGGCTTTCCTGTATCCGTGGTGTGTCGTCAGATGGTATATTGATGAGATGATCCGAATGTTTTTTTAATTTGCCGCCGGTTGATCCGGTGAAAGCAATCGTTATCATCTGCTTGTCTTTCGCAACTTCAAATGCATTCACAATGTTTATACTGTTGCCCGAAGTGCTTAAACCCACAAGCACATCTCCTGCATTTCCTATACCTTTTATTAATCTTGAATAGATAACATCATAGCTGTAATCGTTAGCCACAGCCGTCATATACGAAGTGTTGCAATGCAAAGCTTCTGCCGGTAGCGCATCTCTGTCAGTGTAAAAGCGCCCACTGAATTCGGCCGCGAGATGTTGTGCATCAGAAGCGCTACCGCCATTTCCACAGAATAAAACCTTATTGCCTTTTTCAAAAGCATTCACCATTACATTCACACAATCCATCACTGTTTGCATCAATTTTTCATCAGCGAGTATTTGTGTTTTTACATCAATAGATGCCTGGATGATATTTTTTATTTTTTCCATTTCGAATTTTTATAAACAAATTTATAGCCACTGAAATACCGGGCCAGTTGTATATCATTTCTAAAACTTAAGAAATAATTTTTTCGGCTTCAATGAATTTAATTTTTGTGCAAAGGAACAACTCTTTGCATAATCAATTGCTTTCGGTACAAAGGCTTACAGATATTTTATAAGAATAGCGCCGGTTATCGAACAAATTACTCATCTATAGTTAC
>JBBPZF010000018.1:0-4427 GCA_038199105.1 Chitinophagales bacterium
AAGATTTTGAGTAAATGAAAGCCAACAGTATGAAAAGAGGAGAGAGATTTGAAAATATTTGTAAGCATTTTCAAAAGGAATTAAATCTATATAGCTTCTTTAAATGAAAAAACTCCGTATCATTTTTATGGGAACTCCCGACTTTGCAGTTCCTTCATTAAAAATACTTTTAGAAAATGGCTATGATGTAATAGCCGTAGTCACAGCGCCAGATAAGCCTGCAGGCAGGGGAATGAAAATTTCAGAAAGTGATGTCAAGAAATTTGCTTTAAGCCAAAATTCAAAAATTTTGCAGCCGGAAAAACTAAAAAACCCTGCGTTCATAAATGAGCTAAAAGATCTTAATGCTGATCTGCAAATAGTTGTTGCCTTCCGCATGCTGCCTGAAGTAGTTTGGAATATGCCGCCCTTAGGCACCATTAATCTTCATGCATCTCTGTTGCCACAATACCGCGGTGCCGCTCCTATTAATTGGGCGATAATCAACGGGGAGATACAGACAGGTGTAACGACATTCAAATTGAAACATGAAATAGATACCGGCGATATTCTATTACAAGAGAAAATTAATATCGGAGCAACAGAAACTGCCGGTGAATTATACGATCGCATGAAGGAAATAGGAGCGGCATTGTTACTGAAAACGGTTAATGAATTATCAGAAGGAAAAGCAAAAGAAACAATCCAGGAAGAGTTGCAAACATCGAAGGGAAGCTTTTTACAATTGCATCATGCTCCAAAAATAACAGCCGAAACCGGAGAAATTGATTGGAATAAAAATGCAGATGAAATTTATAATCTTATCCGCGGTTTATCTCCCTATCCCACAGCCTATACTTTTTTAAAAGAGAAAAAATTAAAAATATTTACTTCAGAAAAAGAGATTACTAAAACTAATGAAACGCCTGGCGCAGTGATTTCGGATAACAAGTTATTTCTAAAATTTGCATGCGATGATGGTTACATTTTAGTAAAAGAAATACAACTCGAAGGAAAGAAAAAAATGATTGTAGAAGATTTTCTTAGAGGTTGGAGAATGTAATTAGTAATCACTTTATAAAACTAAGATCACAATCAAATTTAGTTTCACCCGTACCTAATTCTTCTGCGGCCGAATTACTTATTAAAATAGCGAGTCCTGAATTTTGCTTTATCTCGGGAATCAAATCAAGCACTTTTACAAAAACACTTTTGCCTGTTGCATTATCTGTCACCTTGATTATAGTGCCGGGAGGTGCGTCATTATTTAAGCAATAATATTTTCCATCCTGCCAGCCACTTGTTGATTTAAAAACGCCTGCGCTGCCTGTCTCGCTTACGGGAGATTTTTGATCTACCTGGCTGTTGTATAATTTTTTAAAATAACCACCGGAGAAGTTGATATTACTTTTTGTCTTTACAGTGGTAATCTTTTCAACAGGCTGCACCGGCTCGGAGGGTGTATTATTTACAGTTTCCTCTTTCTGTACGTCAGGGTTTTTAACGGGTGGTAGCCTGTCAGGTGTAATAGACGGTTTTATATTTTCAGTCTTTGCCTCTGTTTTAGAAACGATAGACGCGGTTGTGTTTTTAGAAATTTCCATTGATGCCAACGGTGATTCATTTTTATCTACCGTAAGATATCCCACGATTAGAGCCTGGCCTACACTTACTTCATCGGACTGTAAATGATTCCATTTTTTAAGATCATCAAGAGGGACCTTATTGTAATTTATACTCACTCTATACAGGCCTTCTTTTGGCTCTACTGAGTGATAAACAGGTACAAGAATTTCGCCTTGCTTTACCGAGGCAGTTTGCGAAAAATTATTTTCATTAAGCGGAATCTTAATTGATTGGCCAATAGCAAGGGCGTTTTCAAATTGAAGTTTATTATATGCTGCAACATCTTTAGCCGGGATATTGTACATTCTGCCGATGCTATAAAAATTTTCTTTAGGTGCAACTGTATGCTCCACATAATGCGTGTTGCCGGTGCCTTTTATTTCAATATTATTTTGCTGTGCAAAAGAAGAAGATGAGATAAAAAAAGCGAAAGAAAATATGAATGTCCACTTTAGCATAAATGAAAATTTGTAACGTATAGAATGGGATATATTCTGTCTTAAAATATTGTTCATAGGATTGACTGCAAATTTCATTAGATAAAATACAAAGATGAGATAAAAAATTTATTTAGAATTTCTTAAAGCATCAATGAAAGTTAAAACTTGAAATATAAATGACAATATTTTTTACATAATGCTTAAGACACAAAACATATACGTTTGCTGTTATAAGCGCTGTTGCCATTTGCTTGTCATTTCACTTTTCCAATGTTTAAAATTTCCTCCCATAATGTGTTGCCGGGCTTTGGTTACAATATCAAGATAAAAGGCGAGGTTATGTATGCTCGCTATCTGCAACCCTAAAATTTCCTTGGCTTTAATTAAATGTCGCAAATATGCCTTACTGTAATAGTTACTTACTTCGCATTCTATTCCATCATCAAGTGGTGAAAAGTCTTTTTCCCATTTTTTATTATCAATGTTTAATACACCATTACTGGTAAATAGCATAGCATTTCTTCCATTACGTGTCGGCATTACACAATCGAACATGTCAACACCCAGCGAAATGCATTCAAGTATATTCCATGGCGTTCCTACGCCCATCAAATACCTCGGTCTGTTTATGGGAAGATTGTCGCAGCACAGTTCACATATTTCGTACATTTTTTCTGTGGGTTCTCCCACGCTTAAGCCCCCAATAGCATTGCCTGTTGCATTCTTTGCTGAGATATAATCACATGAAGCCCGGCGAAGATCATGGTGAATGCCGCCTTGCACGATTGGAAATAAACTTTGCGTATAACCATATTTATCTTTTATTTCGTTGAACCGGGTTAAACACCTGTCCAGCCAGCGATGTGTAAGTTCCATAGACGTTTTTGCATAATCGTATTCACTACCACCGGGAGGGCATTCATCAAATGCCATAATGATGTCACCGCCAATTGTTCTTTGAATATCCATTACAATCTCTGGCGAGAATAAGTGTTTGCTTCCATCAATATGACTTTGAAAAAGTGCGCCTTCTTCTGTTAACTTACGCGTGCCGCTAAGCGAAAAAACCTGGTAGCCGCCACTATCGGTTAGTATAGGTTTATCCCAATGCATAAACTTATGTAAGCCGCCGGCCGCTTCTAATACTTCCAGCCCCGGTCGCAAGTACAAATGATAGGTATTGCCTAATATAATTTGTGCATGTATATCAGATACTAACTGCTGTTGTGTTATCGCCTTTACACTTCCAACAGTTCCTACGGGCATAAATATAGGCGTGAGGATTTCGCCATGGTCAGTAGTTATTTTTCCTGTCCTGGCCTTGGTTTTAGCGTCTGTAGTCTGCAGCTCAAATTGTAGTGAAGCCATAAAATATAACCTTCGTTTAGAAGAAAGATGGCAAATATAACAGTAAGAAATTTTATGAACAGGGCTTCAATCAATTACAAAATCAGCGTTTCTTTTTGCACGCAAAGAAGTAAAATAAATTACAGTAAGTCGCCTATTTTTGCGGCTTATGCACTGGACCGAACTAACTTATCATTGGCAGGGATGGCTTTTTATTTCATTCTGTCTCCTAACAATTGTGCAGCTTTTTTATTATTCATTTTTCTTTCTGCGTCTTGCATTATTTAAGCAAAAAATAAAAGATATTACGCAGACACATCCTGTATCTGTTATAATTTGCGCAAGAGATGAAGCGGGAAATTTGGTAAAAAACTTACCCGGTTCGTTAGTTCAAAAATATAGAACCACGCATGAAGTGATTGTTGTGAACGATAACTCTTTTGATGAGAGTAAGTACATTTTGGAAGAATATCAAAAGACGTTTAAGCAACTACAGTTAGTGGAATTAAAGCAGGAAGCAAGATTTATCCAGGGTAAAAAATTTCCTTTGAGTATAGGGATTAAAACGGCAAAGTATGAAATTGTATTGCTGACGGATGCAGATTGTGTGCCCGCCAGTGAAGCGTGGATTGAAAAAATGCAAGACGGTTATGCTGATGGCACTGAGATCGTTTTAGGATACGGCGCTCTTCATAAAAAGAAAGGGCTTTTTAATAAGATAGTTCGCTGGGAAACCTTCCATACGGCTTTGCAATATCTTTCGTACGCCCGTGCGGGCGTGCCTTACATGGGCGTGGGCAGAAATTTAAGCTATAAAAAATCTGTTTTTTTCAGGCATAAAGGATTCTCTTCTCACAACCAGGTGCCGGGTGGTGATGATGATCTTTTTATAAATAAAGCTGCTACAAAGAATAATACAAATATTGTAATTGATAAAGATGCTTTCACGTTATCGCAGCCACCCACTTCATTTAAACAGTGGCGAAAGCAAAAGGCACGGCATTACACTACAAGTAAATATTATAAGGCATCACA
>JBBPZF010000019.1:0-4992 GCA_038199105.1 Chitinophagales bacterium
CCCAAAGGATTATGATCTCAATTTTAAAAAAAGAAATTCACCAATTTTTTAGCAGCCTCACCGGCTACATTACTGTAATATTGTTTCTCCTGGTAAGTGGCCTTTTTCTTTTTTTTTTAAAAGATAGTAACATCTTTGATTTTGGTTACGCTACACTCGATCAGTTTTTTAATATAGCCCCCTGGATACTTCTCTTTCTTATACCAGCCCTATGCATGCGCAGTTTTGCAGATGAGTTTAAAACTGGCACCTTTGAAATACTACAAACCAAGCCTCTTACGAGCAGGCAAATCGTAACAGGCAAATATGTTGCTGTGCTTTTAGTAATCGTGATCGCATTATTACCCACTCTTCTCTATGTTTATACTATACATTATTTTTCTGCTGTAGGAGGTATAGATACCGGTGGAATTACTGGCTCTTATACCGGGCTCTTCTTTCTTGCCGCAGTATTTGCCTCAATCAGCATTTGGTGTTCAGCTCTCACCGCCAATTCAGTGATCGCATTTCTGATCGGCGCATTTACTTGTCTTGTTTTATATTTCGGCTTTAATGCATTCAGTAAGCTTCCGGTCTTTTCTGGTAATGCAGATTATTACCTTGAAATGGCAGGAATTGATTTTCACTATCGCAGTATAAGCAGGGGTGTCATTGATACAAGAGATATTATTTATTTTTTGAGCATCATCTTTCTGTTTCTTTTTTCAACTCAAAAAATTTTACAAGGAAAAAAGTCGCACAGATGAATCTTTCAAGAGGAAAAAAATTATGGCTTTTTATCATAGTAATTCTTATACTGGTTACTGTTAATTTCCTGGCTGCAATATTCCATTACCGTTTGGATCTGACTAATGAAAAAAGATTCACGATTTCTTCCCCGGTACAAAAGATTTTAAAAAACCTTAATGACGTAGTCGAAATAGATATTTTTTTGAAAGGTGATTTACCCTCGGGCTTTAAAAAACTCGCAGGTAGTTCTGAAGAGTTGCTGCAGGAATTCAACGAGTATGCAAACGGAAAGGTCAGGTACAAGCTTCTGTCGCCGGAAGATGCCATGCCCGGCACGAACAGGACGTATGCAGATACGCTTTCTTCTTTAGGCATTGTTCCTATCAATCTTAAAGTTCAACTGAAAGCAGGTGAGCAATCGCAATACGTTTATCCGGCAGCGTTAGTGCATTACCAGCAGAGGATACTTCCCGTGAATTTATATTCAGGCCCACAATTGATAAGCAATATTGAATTGAACAGCGCTGAAGCATTGCTTGAATATAAATTTGCTGATGCTATAAATAAGATAAAGGAAAACAAAAAACCGCTCGTGGCATATTCAGTAGGGAATGGTGAGCCAACAGGCACCAATGTCTATGACCTTATTGAAAATGTGTTGAAGAAAGATTATAGCCTGTTTACAATAAACATAGAAAGCGAGCCGGTAATACCGGATACATTCAAATTATTGATGATAGTAAAGCCAAAGATTTTTTTCAGCAACGAAGAGAAATTAAAGATTGATCAATATGTGATGCGGGGCGGTAAAGTGCTTTGGTTTATAGATCGGCTGGAGGCTGAAATGGACAGCCTTCGTATAAAAAACCAGGTAATAGCCTACGACCGCAACCTTAACCTGGAGGATCTTTTGTTCAAATATGGCGTAAGAATCAATCCAGACCTTGTGATGGATTTGCAAGGCGATTTTTTACCTTTCGACGTAAACGGCGATAAGCAATTCGAATTCCTGCATTGGAATTATTTTCCACTTTTTGAATCAAAACAAAATAGTGTAATTAATAAAAACCTCGGGCTGGTGGCCGGCAAGTTTGTAAACTCAATAGATACGGTAAGTGCACCCGGTATTAATAAAACAATTCTTTTAAGTTCTTCGGCCAATGCGAGAATTATTGAAACACCTGCGCTAATAAGCGGGGAGGAAAACAGGAATGCCCCCGAAGACCAGGCATTTCAAAAAAAATACATACCTGTGGCGGCCTTGCTGGAAGGAAGGTTTACTTCCCTCTATAAGAACAGAGTAAGCCAGGCAATGATAGACACGATCACGAACTATGGCACGCCTTTCATGACGCAATGCATTCATGAAAATAAAATGATAGTGGTGGCGGATGGCGATATTGCATTAAATGGCGTATCACAAAATCAGCCTTTGCCTATGGGCGTAAACCCTTTTACCATTGGCTCGCAATACGAATACCAGTTTGCAAATAAGCAGTTTGTTGAGAATTGTATAGAATACCTGGTGAACGACGCCGGCCTTAGTGAAGCACGTTCTAAAGATTATACATTGAGGCTTCTTGATCCCAAAAGAATTGCAACAGAAAAGACTACCTGGCAAATTATAAATATTGTATTGCCTGTTATCGCCATAATATTTTTTGGTCTTATTTATCAATGGTGGAGAAGAAAAAAATATCGTGTCTGAATGCTTTTATAATAATCTCACAAGGTTGCGCCGTAGCCCTCCCAAAACTTATCTTTGCCGCAATATTTTGTAAATGAATGCGACAGAATGGACTTACGTGATATTTGGAATTGTACTGGTAGTTGCAGTAATTTTTGATTTAGGCCTGTTAAGCAAAAGATCCAGGTCAATTTCTTTGAAACAGGCATTTTACCAAACAACATTTTGGGTAAGCCTGGGCCTTGGTTTTTTTTTATTTATATGGTTTGAAGATGGCAAGACAAATGCGTTAGAATATTTAAGCGCCTACCTGATGGAATGGGGATTGAGTATTGATAATATTTTCGTATTTATTCTCATATTTTCATTTTTTAGAATCCCGGAGAAAGATGCTAATCGCGTCTTACTGTTTGGCATTTTAATAGCATTGCTTCTAAGAGTCATTTTCATTACAGCAGGCATTGCTCTTGTCGAAAGGTTTTTCTGGATTTTATATATATTCGGCGCCTTCCTGGTTTACACCGGTGTAAAAATGTTCTTTGTAAATAGTGATAAAGAATTTCACCCTGAAAGCAGTATTGTATATAAATTTCTAAAAAGAATATTACCCTTAACGCATGAGGATAACGATGGCAGGTTTACAAAAAAAATAAATGGAAAGCGGCGTTTTACGATGCTGTTTGTGGTAATAATAATGCTGGCGACAACTGATGTAGTATTTGCATTAGATTCTATCCCTGCCGTATTTGCTATTACGCAAACAAAAATGGTGATCTATACTTCTAATATTTTTGCGGTGTTAGGATTAAGATCCTTGTTTTTCTTACTAAGGGGTGCTGTAGTTAAATTCAAATATTTGAAAGAAGGAATAGCTATCGTATTAATTTTTATTGGCGTAAAAATGCTGGTAGAATTCTTCGAGGTGCATTTGCCGATTTGGGTATCTCTCTTTGTTATTCTTTTTTGCCTTTGCGGTTCAGTGGCATTTTCAATTTATATGAGTAACAGGGAGTTGAATAGAAGCCGCGATACTTATTAAGTAACCAGAAATTTATAAAAGTTTAGAAAAGAATTTTATGAATGTAGCCATCAATTATACTGTCGCACAAATTACCAATTACACAGGTGGCAAGCTTTTAATCTATAATGATACAATACCGTCTCCTGGTTATATCGCGCTTGATAGCCGAAAAATTTCTTTTCCGCAGGCAACAATCTTTTTTGGCATAAACACTTCTCACCATACCAGTAATGAATTTGTGGAAGGTCTTTATGAAAAAGGCGTGAGAAATTTTCTTCTTGAAGATGATCAGGTTGCTTTGAATAAATTGAAAGATGCCAATGTAATTGTAGTTCAAAATACGATACAAGCTTTGCAAAAACTGGCAATTCATCATAGAAAAAGTCATGATGTTTTAGCTAACGGAAATAAATTACCTGTAATCGGCATCACAGGGAGCAACGGAAAAACGATTGTAAAAGAGTGGCTTTCGCAGCTACTTGAAAATGATTACTCCATTATCAAAAGTCCGGGCAGTTATAACTCGCAAATCGGCGTACCCTTAAGTGTATTGAATATTAGTTCCGCTCATACATTGGCCATCTTTGAAGCAGGCATTTCAACAACAGGCGAAATGGAATCGCTTGAAAAAATAATACAGCCAACTATCGGGATACTCACCAACATCGGGCAAGCCCACGACGAAGGCTTTAAAAACGGGCGGCAAAAGATCAATGAAAAACTGGCCCTTTTTTTACATTCAGATTACCTCGTTTACTCCGCAGATGATGAAGAGACCGGCAAAGAAGTTATTGGTTTCCATAAAAAAATTAAAAAAGTGAACAATCACCTCACTTTATTTTCATGGGGAAAAAACAAAGGCAATTCTTTACAAATTCGTTCGATAAATAAAAAAGAAAATACAACTCAAATTGATGTTGTTTTTAAAGGCAAGCCGCTTTCTATCTCCATACCTTTTATTGATGATGCCTCTAGTGAAAATGCAATTAATTGTTTGTGTACTTTATTAATACTAATCAAAAGCCAGGAGAAAATTATTTCGGGATTTACTTCTTTACATCCAATTACCATGCGGCTTGAGCTAAAGCAAGGCATTAATCATTGCACCATCATCAACGATAGCTACAGCAACGACCTGCATTCTCTCAGCATTGCGCTTGATTTTTTAGTGCAGCAAAAACAGCATTTGCAGCAAACTGTTATTTTATCTGATATTCTGCAATCCGGTAAAAAACCTGATATGCTTTATGCAGAAGTCGCCTTGGTGCTTAAACAGAAAAAAATAAATAGGCTCATTGCCATTGGACCCGAATTATTTTTTCATCAAAAAATATTCGCTTATTTATCAGCCACGCATTTTTTCCTGAGTGTAAGCGATTTTATAAAAAATATTTCCTCCCTGTACTTTCATGATGAAAACATTTTAGTAAAAGGCGCCCGTGCTTTTGCTTTCGAGGAAATAGTGATTGCGCTTGAGCAAAAGGTGCACCAGACAGTACTCTCCATAAATCTCAATGCCGCAGTACATAACCTGAAGCAATACCGACAGCTACTA
>JBBPZF010000020.1:0-2353 GCA_038199105.1 Chitinophagales bacterium
TAATACACCAATATTAGAAATGATGATATTTAAATCACTACCCATTTCCTGCTGAATGAATTTTTCTATTGCAGTTATGTTTTTCTCTGTTTCAGCGATGGCTGTTCCGCTTTCCATCCGTACGTCAATAGAAATTTGTCCTACATCCATTTTGGGAAAAAGCTCTGTTCCCAACCTGCTAAACCCAAACATTGAAATAATAAACAACAACGCTGCTCCTGCTAACAACCGCCAACGGTATTGTAAAGCTTTATCAATACTTTTTACATATCTGTTGGTAACATTTTTTACCCCTTTATCAAACTTCCCAATAAACCCTTTTGGCTGTTGTTCTGCGGAATGATTTTTAAACAGCGCTGCCGCCATTATCGGCACCAATGTCATTGATATAAACCTGGAACCTATCATAGCTAAGGACACCACTATGGCTAAAGGCGTAAATAAATATTTTGATATACCTGTTAAGAAAATAACAGGAAAGAAAACAATAATGATGGTGAGTGTAGTAACCATTACCGGCATGGCAACTTCTTTTGCTCCGTCAAACGCTGCCTGTGCTGCTGTTTTACCGAGCATTAAATGCTTGTCAATATTTTCCAATACCACAATGCTATCATCTACCAGCAAACCTATTGCTAATGCAATTCCGCCTAAAGTCATGCTGTTGATGGTATCACCGGTAAAGTATAAACCAATGAAAGCAAACATCACCGACAGCGGAATACTCAATGCTACAATAAACGTAGAACGGAAATTTCCCAGGAACAGGAATAAAGCCAGTGAAACCAACACCAGTCCGATAACCCCTTCTTTCATCAATCCATTAATGGAATGCCGTACATACGTTGACTGGTCAAGCACCACATTGAGATTTACAGATTTTGGTAAACGTTCTTTCAGCTCTGCCAGCTTGCCTTTTATTCCTTCTACAGCTGCAATGGTATTAGCTCCTGTCCTTTTATAAATCGGAATATATACCTGCCGCTTACCATTAATGTGCACTATATTAGTTTGAATGGCGCTGGCATCTTTGGCATAACCAATATCTTTCAGAAAAATGGGTGAACCATCATTGCTCATTTTAATTACTATGTTGTTAAAGTCATCCACTTTAGGCAACATACCATTGGCGTTTACACTATAGTTAAGGTTGCCAATGTTCACATCACCGGTAGGTATCATGACATTATTCTTTTGCACGGCGTCAATCACATCGGTTTGCGAAAGATTATATGCCTGTAGTTTATCCGGGTACACGTACATGTAAATTCTTCGCAGTTTACCACCATAAACTGCCGGTGCAATTACTCCCGGCACAGAGCCTAACAGATTGCGCAACTGGAAGTAAGCTATATCATATAACTCTTTTTCAGAAAGGCTATCGCTGCTAACTGCCAACAGGGATAACGGAATAGATGCAGAGGGGTCGAAAGGCATCACCATGGGTGGAATGGTGCCTGGAGGCAGGTAATACAAATCCGACATGGCTAAGGAGGTTACCTGTGATAAAGCGGTGTTGGGGTCTATATCTTCAGTAAAAAAATCTTTGACTATACTAACACCGATCATGCTCTTGCTTTCCTGACGGGCAATGCCGTTGGCTTGCCCTGTCCACCGTTCAATACGGCTGGTAATATCTTTTTCCATTACTTCGGCAGGCATGCCGGGATAGAGCGTTAACACCTGCACCGCAGAAGTTTTGTAATTGGGTAAGATGTCAACCGGTAAACGCTGTATAGCAACGACGCTGATAACCGCTATGAGCAAAGCCAAAACAATAATCAGATACTTATTTTTAAATGCGAGTTCTAACATTATAGCCTTTGGTTTAATTTTTTACAATGCAGATAGGCATGGCAGGAATATGCCCCGTCAATCGAAGTATGCAATAGAAGGTTGTGCAAACGGATTAATGCACAAAATCCCCTATACACAGGTTAAAAGAAATTTACCCGATGAGCAGAGGAATTAAACCAAAGGTGGACCACGAAGAAATGAAGTAAGTATGGGCGGACCGCCACGACAAGAGAATAAGGGAATAGCCTGTCTCTTATGAATAAAAGTGATTAGTGGCAGTTCAGGAGCCTGAATAAGAGTAAAATACTCGTCATTGAAGTTTTTGAAAACTGAGTGCTGTTGCTGATATAGCCTGTCTGATTTAATATCAGTACAATTATACTTTGCTTGATGAAAGAAATGTTGGAAGCCTCTGCCAGCCTCTTCTTTTTCCATGTGCGCTGTGCAGTCACCATGAAAACGAGACCCATCCATATTATAGCAGAAATGGGTCTTAAGGCAAAATGCCTGAACACAGAAAATGAAGAGAAATAATATGGCGCTTACTTTCTGCAAA
>JBBPZF010000021.1:0-2717 GCA_038199105.1 Chitinophagales bacterium
AAACAGTTGCATTTTTTGCGCCCCAATAATTTTGCGGATGCTTACTTCTTTTGCACGAACCAAAGAACGCGCCGTAGAAAGATTTACATAATTAATACCGGCAATAGCTAATAAAAAAATAACCACCAGCATAAATATCTGCACCATACGCATTGCCGAATTGTTTCCGTCAGCGCTTATTAAGTGAATATCTGCGAGGCTTTGCAATTGAAAAGAAGCCCCGCCTTCACCGTTTCTTGCTTTTGTATATAAGGCAGAAAAAGCTTGTCCTGTTTTTGAAACATCAGCCTTGGGCTGCAGTTTTACATACGTGATAAAGGTATAGTCACCCAGGTCTTCATCAATGGTTTTCCATGCGCCGTTGCCTCCATTTTCAGTAAAATCCCGGGCAAGTAAACTCATTGGAAAAACAGCATCATACCCGATAGAAGAATTTTGAGGAAAATCATGCAACACGCCGGTTACTGTAAAATATTTTTTAAAAAACCCGACAGTTTTGCCCATAGGATCTTCGTTCCCAAAAAGTTTTTCAGCGGTTGATTTTGTCAACACAACTGAATTTGTATTGGGAAAAGCAGTGGCTTTATTTCCTTTTAGAAAATGAAAATTGAACATATTGAAGAAGCCGCTATCCACATAACCGACAACATTTCCATCAAATATTCTGGTTCTGTCTTTATTTGATAAATTCTGATCAAAATCCATTGATGTTCTTACCATGGATTGTACCTGAGGAACGGATTTTGCAAACACGCTCAAAGGCCCCGGAACGCCTGTCCATGTTGTGTTTTCACCATTTGATTTGAATTGGCTGCTCAACCGGTAAATGTGCTGATAGCCTTTATTAAATTTGTCATAGCTCAATTCATTTTGTACCCACAGCAGCAACATAATACCGGTTGCAAGCCCAACAGCCAAACCACTGACATTAATAGCAGTGTAGAATTTATTTTTCCATAAACTCCGCAAAGCAGTTTTGAAATAATTTTTTAGCATGAAAGAAGTTTTAAGTTGTATGTATTAAGTTATAAGTCAGAAATATTCAACATTCTTCATTCCGTCCTTAAACTCTTCACCGGGTTTGCTATCGCTGCTTTTATTGATTCATAACTTACCGTTAGTAAGGCAATAAGTAAAGCAGTTCCACAGGCAATCAAAAAGATTATCCAACTAATATTAATGCGGTAAGTGAAGCCCTGTAGCCATTTATCAATAGCCCACCACGAAACAGGAATGGCAATAACCATCGCAAATAGTATTAAGCGTGTAAACTTGCCCGATAGCAAATACACGATGCTGAAAACAGAAGCGCCCAACACTTTACGCACGCCTATTTCTTTGGTACGCTGCTCTGCCATGAAAGCGGATAAACCATACAGCCCGAGACACGATATGAAGATAGCAAGGATAGCAAAAAAGTTAAAGATGTTTCCCATTTGCTGCTCGCTTTTATATAAATTATCCAGGTCTTTATCCAAAAAATTATAGGTAAAAGGATAAGCAGGATTCAGCGCCTGGCTTATTTTACCCAAAGCATTTATGGCAGCTTCAGTTTTTCCCGGCTTTGTGCGCAACATTACATAACCGCCATAATTATTTAATCTTAATACCAAAGGATCAATCGCATACTGTAAAGGTTTGAAATTAAAATCTTTAACAACGCCTATAACTGAACCCTTTGTTCCGCCAAAAGATATATTGCTGCCGACAGCATTATCCATGTTCATTCCCATGAGATGCATGGCAGTTTCATTAATAACATAATTGGAACTATCGCCTTTAAATGATTGAGAAAAACTTCGGCCCGTCAGCATCTTCATTTCAAATACATTCATAAAATTTTCATCAACATCCATAGAGGGAATCACTATCTGCGATTTTGGATCTTTTCCATTCCATTGAACATCGATAGTTCCTGTTGTAAGATTAGCAGGAAGGTCTGATAAAATACTAAAATCGCTTGTGTTGGGGTTTTGGCGCAGTGCATCTTTGAGCGCCTGCTGTTTATTCCATATATCTCCCGTCATGCGCATATACAGCAGGTTTGATTTATCGAAACCGAGATTTTTATCTTTTATAAAATTCAGTTGCCTGTAAACAACTGCTGTGCCCACGAGCAATATTATTGAAACAACAAACTGTGTAACCACCAATCCATTTCTAAATAAAAGATTGCCACCGCCCATTTTTAGCTTTCCTTTTAAAACACTTATTGGTTTAAAACCTGAAAGAAATAATGCAGGATAACTGCCGGAAATAAGTCCCGTCACTAAGGCGATTCCAACAAGAATTAGTAACAGCTTTCCATTCAATAAATTAAAATAAAGATCCTTTTCTGCCAGTTGATTAAATGCAGGCAAGAGCAACCCCACGATAGCAACAGCAACTAATAACGAGAGAAAAGATATTATTAAAGATTCGCCCAGGAATTGCAGCATAAGCTGGCTACGACTCGCTCCTACTACTTTTCTCAATCCTATTTCCTTAGCCCTTCTTGCTGAGCGGGCAGTAGCAAGGTTCATAAAGTTGATGCACGCCACTATTAGTATAAAGAGGGCAACTATAAAAAAAATATTTACATACTGTATGTTTCCGTTACCGGGTAAATCGATCTGCAAGTCAGAATGCAAATGAATACTGGTTAAAGGTTGCAGGTTAAAATCAACCTTCATAACGGGATTGTGCGTTTTATAAATTTCTTTTATTCGTGCAGTAAG
>JBBPZF010000022.1:0-3290 GCA_038199105.1 Chitinophagales bacterium
AGAATAACTGAGTTCGTACATTACTTCTTTGGAAACTTTATCCGCACTATTTACATAAGTCTCTAACAAGGGCAGCGCTTTGGCAAATTGTTTTTTCTCAAAGTATATCTGCCCAATTAAAAGGTTGAGGTCTTTACGATAATAAACATCATTGCGGGTAAGCGCCTGCTCGCCATAGCGCAATGCTTCATCTTTGTTGCCCTGGGCATAATAAATATCGGCAATGTAATAAGGCACAAGGCCCTGGTATTTCTCAATGTTTTCTACTTTCTTAAAACCACTTAGCGCCTCTGCATAATCTTTTTGCTGAAAGCTGATAAAACCATAATAGTAATTCGCATCATAGTAATATTTGTTGTCGGGCAACTGGTGAATTTCATTAAACAATGGTTTTGCTTTATCAAATTGTTTAAGGGTAAAATAAGAATAGGCAAGCTCGAATTTTGCATCAGCAATTTCTTCGTTACTTAAGTTATCGTAACCTGCACGCTCGTAATAAACAACAGCACGGGCAAAATCATTTTTAATAAAATAATATTTAGCCAGGTTGTAGCTCATTATCTGTTGCCGCGGTTCATTGTTAGCCGCTTCTATGAAACGTTGTGCAGCATCTTCGGCCACAGATTGATTCAGCTTAAGCCCGCATACGATGTAATAATATTCGATGTCCTGGTTAAGATATGCATGGCTGCTTTGTGTATTGTCAGGATATTTATCCTTCAACGGTTTTAACAGAGGATAGGCGAGACTGTACTCGCCTTTTATAAAATAATCTTTGGCTTCTTTAAAGCTTTTTTCAGGGTCGGTTACATTGTAATTAGGCTGAGAAAAACAGGAAAGAGAAAGAACAAAAAATGCGAGAGGCAAAAAAAGACGAATCATGAATTATATTATTTTTATTTTTTTCATGAAGTTGTTAGCGCTTACAACATCCAAAAATGAATAAAGAGAAAATGTCCGGCGCAAAAGTACAAACACCATTTCTTAATATGCCTTCAATAAAAATGATGATGATATTAAAAGACTTTAAATTGCACAAATCTTTGTTAATACAATTATAAAAAACCCATGAAAAAAATTCTTTCCATAAAATATTCACCGGCGGCTTTCAACTTTGCGATGCTATTATTGCGGCTTGGCGTGGGCTTATTGGTAGCGAGCCACGGCTATACGAAGCTTGTTCATTTCAATACAACGAAAGCACATTTTATGAATTTTATGGGACTTGGTTCAACGGTTTCACTTTCACTTGTGGTGTTTGCAGAATTTTTTTGCTCTATATTTTTGATATTAGGATTATTTACCCGCCTGGCTGTTATTCCTATAATTATTGTAATGATTGTAGCCCTATTCAAAGTGAATAATGGACAGTTATTTGCCGAAGGCGAGAGAGCTGCCATATACCTTGCAGGGGCATTGACAATTTTATTATGTGGGCCTGGGAGAGTGAGTGTTGATGGAATGATTGGAAAGTAGTGACCTCACCCCAACCCCTCTCCGCAAGCGGAGAGGGACATGAAAGGCCACTATTGTAGCTATCTCTATATAATTCCAAATTTTTAATTTTTAATTTTTAAAACTTGTTTACACACAATACACAAATAAGAGTTCACTATGCTTTAACGGATCAAATGGGTGTAGTGTATCATGGGCATTATGCGCAGTTTTATGAAATAGGGCGTACTGATTCTCTTAGAAGCATTGGCTTTACTTATAAATCAATAGAGGCCACAGGAATTATTTTACCTGTGATTGATATTCACAGTAAGTTTTTACGGCCGGCTTTATATGACGATCTTATAACAGTTGTCACTACGCTCCGGGAATTACCTGTTCACCATAAAATAGTTTTTCACAGTGAAATCTATAATGAAAAGAAAGAATTGCTTAACGTAGGAGACGTAACACTTTATTTTATGGAAGCAAAGTCTATGAAACGTTGCGACATGCCAGCGGCCCTTAGAGACAAACTAAAAGAATTTTTTTAGTCCTGGATATTACGTTCAAACAAAGTAAAGAGGATTTTACACAACTTCAAAATCTCTACAAATTCACCTTGTATTTTTTCGAAAAAAAAATTGAAGATACTTATCATAGAAGACGAAAAAGAATTAAGCGATAGCATTGCTACTTATCTCGCTTCACAGAGTTATAGCTGCGATACTGCTATCGATTTCAACGAAGCGATGCGTAAAACCGAATCCCTGGATTATGATTGTATTTTGCTGGACATCACCTTACCCGGCGGCAATGGTTTAAAGATTCTTGAAAGCCTGAAAGAAAATAATAAAAATGATGGCGTGCTAATCCTTTCAGCGAAGAATTCGCTGGATGATAAGATCAGCGGCCTTAATATGGGAGCCGATGATTATTTGGCCAAGCCTTTCGACCTTTCAGAATTAAGTGCCCGCATAGCAGCCATTATCAGGAGAAAAAATTTTGACGGACTCAACATAATAAAATTTCATAACATTGAAGTGGATACACAAAGCCAATCGGTGAATGTAAATGGTATACCCGTCACGCTTACAAGAAAGGAATTTGACCTGCTGTTATATTTTATAAGTAATAAAAAGCGGGTAATATCCAAAGATGCCATTGCACGCCACTTATGGGGAGATGAAATGGGCGGTAACTATGATTTCATTTATACGCATATAAAAAATCTCAGAAAAAAACTTTCTGACGCAGGTGATGCCGACTACATAAAATCGATATATGGAATAGGGTACAAATTTTCAGATTGATGAAATTATTATCAAAGTATAACCGCATCAATATTCCTATCATTATTGGTGTACTTCTCCTTAGCGGCTTCGTATATTATTCATTTTTACATTTGCTGTTGCTTCACCAGCTTAATCACGATCTTGAAATTGAAGAGCAGGAGATAATAACATTTGTGAAAAACAATGATTCGCTCCCGAAAGCATCAAAATACCGGGATCAGCAAATATCTTTTGATACTTCACTTACCGGGGTGCCGCCCAAGAGATTTACCACGGAAAAGATTTACAATAATCGTGAGAAAGAAGAGGAGCTATTTCGCCAACTGGCTTTTCCCATAACTGTAAAAAACAGGGTGTACCAGGCAATTGTAAAAAAATCGCAGGAAGAAACTGAATACCTTATAAAAACTATTGTGAGAATTACAGTGCTAATAATTGCACTGCTACTGGTAGTGATGGTTATCGTCAACCGCTTTGTTCTTCGAAATTTATGGCGGCCATTTCATTCTACGCTCGAACAATTAAAGCAATTTAATATTTCCTCAAAAAACAAGTTGCAGC
>JBBPZF010000023.1:0-2710 GCA_038199105.1 Chitinophagales bacterium
GGAGTGAATTCAGTTTAATTATAATTATCTAAAAATGACGTCGCTTGTCTTTAATACTTATCAAACATAAAGTGGAGAACTGGTTAATTAATTAAACTTCGGGTCTATGAATTTACATCTTCAGAATAAAATAATTATTGTAACCGGGGGAGCCAGTGGAATAGGAGAAAGTATTTGTAAGAAACTGGCTGAAGAGAAAGCCATTCCATGTATTTTGGATCATAGTGAAAAAAACATGAAAGATGTTGTTAGTGAGATTAAACAACAGTACGGAATAGACGCCTTTTCTATACTTACCGAACTTACAAGCCCCATTGCCTGCAAAGATTCCATTGAAAAAATACTTTTAAAGTTTGGAAGAATTGATGGACTTGTTAACAATGCCGGACTTAATGATGGTGTAGGACTGGAGAATGGTAATTATGAAAAATTTATTGATTCGCTAAAAAGAAATGTCGGACATTATTACACAATGGCAAATTATGTTTTGCCTGCTTTAAAAGAGTCTAAAGGGTCCGTCGTTAATATTTGCTCAAAAACTGCGATTACGGGCCAAGGCGGAACATCCGGATATGCCGCAGCCAATGGAGAAAGGCTTGCCTTGACAAAAGCATGGGCAGCTGAATTATTGCCGTTTGGCATTAATGTAAATGCAGTGGTAGTGGCAGAATGCTGGACTCCGCAATATGAATGGTGGATTAATCAACAATCCAATCCCGGGGAAAAACTAAAAGAAATCACCTCTAAAATACCTTTGGGTAATAGAATGACTACCTCTGAGGAAATTGCTAATACAGTATTATTGCTACTATCCAAAAATTCTAAATCAATAAATGGGGAATTTTTATGCGTGGATGGAGGCTATGTATTTCTTGACAGGGGAATAAAAAGTAATTAATCATCTCAGCACAACACAAAGGACCTGAACGATAAACTTATTGGCGCTAATAATTTGTGAGACATAACGTACGGAACAGAGAAGTGTTTTTTCATTCATCCACAGCTTCTTAATGTAAAACTTTTCTAAGTAATTTTAAAAGTGGACAATTCAATCAGGAAAAAATTCGAAGAAATATTAGCCTTTAAAACAGGATTGGGAGAAATTTGCATCCATTTTAAACCTTATTAAATTGGACAAAAATGAATTTATCCTGCGGGAGGGTGAGGTTTGCAAAGGAATTTATTTGTTTCAAAAGGGCCATAAGAACGTATTACATTTATGATGGAAAAGAAATAAATAACTCCTTCAATTTTGAGAATGAATTTCTGAGAGAAGTGGAAAGTTTGTCATCCGGTTTACCATCCGCAAAATTTATACAGGCATTGGAAAACTCAGAAGTTTTCTACATCAATAAAGCCATCATACAGTTTTAAAGGGATAAAACTGCAAAGCAAACGATTATAGAAAAGAGCAATAAAGAGTGGTCAACATCGCCGGAATGTCAGCGCATATATTCCCCCAAGGCCGGTCAATATTGCCGGAATGTCATCAAAAAAGCAAACTTCCAGGGGTGGTCAACATCACCGGAATGGTGGTCAACATCCGTACATTCGATAGTGCAAGTGGTCGCAGCAATTTGACTCCATAAATAGAGATAAAGAAAATAAACGTATCATGGCAACACAATTTGGTGATGAACATTTAGTTAAGTCAATTTCGGGCTTCACAAAAAATAAAAGACAGCGGGCACTTTATTCTTGCCGAAAAACCAAGCGAAACGGCTGATGCGATGATTGAATTTTTAGGCTGATTATCCATTAACTCCGCTGACAAATAAAACCCATAGAAATAACCAGTTTTTGAAAGAGTTGGGATTGCCAAAATCATTATTCAATGTGAGAAGGAAATTTTGGTTTAGGGCGGTTCTATGAAATAATAGACAACAGAAAAGGATTTCCGAAAGCATATAATTCCGATCGGTCTGCCTAATTAAACGATTGCCGAAATTCCATTGGGGAAAAGTTAGTTTTTTTCTTAAACAAGTTGCTAAACGACTGGGAATGTTCAAAACCCAGTTCATACGCAATTTCGCTTAACGATAAACTGGTGGAAGATAATTTCTCTTTGGCTTTTTCAATAAGTTTATTGTGTATGTGCTGCTGCGTATTTTGCCCGGTGAGGGAACGCAACATTTCACTTAAATAGCTCGGAGATATATTTAAGTTTTCGGAAAGCAGCTGAACTGTCGGAATTCCCTGCGTTAATGATTTTTCATGGTTGAAATAATCGCCCAAAATTTCTTCTAACTTTTGCAGCAAATTATTATTGACTGCTTTCCTTGTGATGAATTGTCGCTTGTAAAAACGGTTGCTGTAATTCAACAATAATTCAATTTGTGATATCATCACATCATGGCTGAAATCGTCTGTAGTAAAGAGATTTGTATTTTTAATTTATGAGCAGAAAGTATAAATTTCATGATAATGATAAACTGTATTTTATTTCCTTCGCTTAATGACGGCAGGCTTCCACTCCGTTTCGGGTATGTCTTTAATGGCATCACGCAGGCTTTGAGAGTCATCAATACGGATATAAAAATAAGTTGCAGTTGCTTTCTGCTACTTCTACCACCGATTGTTGGTAAGCGGCACTGTCACTGCGAAAGTGCTCAATATGAATATCATTATCCTTTAGCCCTTTAAAGCATTTTTTTAATGTTTCATCCATTTTGTAAGAAGCAGGAGTATTGCCGCCACGCCCTTCTATAAA
>JBBPZF010000024.1:0-4269 GCA_038199105.1 Chitinophagales bacterium
CGCCCGACCGCACCCGGACCCGGTTATATATGGGTGGATGGAGAATGGCTTAGGAGTGGACGGCACTATAACTATCGGCAGGGTTATTGGGCACCTCAGCGTCAACGGTATCGCCGATACAGGGCAGGTCATTGGCAGCAAAGAACAAATGGATGGTATTGGATTCCGGGCAGATGGAATTAAAAATTCTTGTCAACTTTTGTAGTGTCATAACCGAAATTTTAACCCAGCGTTTATGAAATAATGCATTGGCATCAATATTGTTTTTAAAAATAGAATTAGCATATATGCAAAAATATATTTTCGTTTTCCTCACATTTATTTCCACAACAACCTTCGCGCAAAATAAAAAGTTCGATGTAAATGCAGACCATGAAAATTTTTTCAGGGTTGGAGCCAAGGCAGGTTTAAACATAAATAAGATTACCGGCCAGGCTTATAAGTCTGGCTTTAATTACAATTATTTACTTGGCGCATTTATGCAGTTCAATTTTTCCAAAACTTTGGGATTACAGCCGGAAATAAATTTTGTGCAGTCATCTTCTGAATTTACAAATGATCCTTCAAGCGTATATGACGATATATTTTTGGGCGGAAATCAAAGAAAAGCAAAGCTTGATTATATAAAAATTCCATTGCTGTTGAATGTGAATATCGGGCCAAGCAAAAGAGTAAAGCTACAACTGGGGCCGCAAATAGGCGGAGTGCTGAAGGAAACAGTTGATAGCCTTAAAAACAATGGAGATATTTTCAAGAAGTCTGATTGGTCCGCCGTGGGAGGTCTTTGGATACAAATACCTTTTATAAATCTTGGTGCGAGGTATGAAGTTGGACTTACTAACTTAAATGATATTGACAATCAACAAAAGTGGAAAAGCCAGGCGTTTACCATATTTGCAGGTTTCACATTTTAACTCCACATACATCCGTTTTTATTTTTGCCCGTCTAATCAACGGGCTTTTTTGTAAATTGAATTTTACTCAAGGATACTTATGCAAAAAATTGAAATTGAAAATTTGTTTCTTATAGATATTGAAACTGTGTCGGGCGCACAGCATTTTCATTTACTTGACGACGAGTGGCAGGAATTGTGGTCTGAGAAAATTTTTAAAAGCCTCCCTCCAAATACCTCGGCAGAAGAATATTACCCAATGCGGGCTGCAATACTTGCTGAGTTTGCGAAGGTCGTTTGTATCAGCATTGGCTATTTCAAAAAGGAAAATGATCACTGGCAACTGAGAATAAAATCTTTTTATTCTGAAAATGAAATTGAAGTGCTGAATGGTTTTATTATAGCCTTAAAACGAATGCATTCTAAAAATTCAAAATGGATTTTCACGGGGCACAACATTAAAGAATTTGACGTTCCATTTCTATGCCGGAGAATGCTTGTGAATAATATTACCATCCCCACCTGCCTGGATTTTCAATATATGAAACCATGGGAAACCCCGGTGCTCGATACCCTGCACCTGTGGCGCTTTGGAGATTATAAGCACTACACTTCTTTGAAGTTACTCGCTGCATCTCTCGGTGTTCCCTCACCCAAAGATGATATTGACGGAAGTAAAGTTGGCGAGGTTTTCTGGACAGAAAAAAACCTGGAGCGGATTGCTCTTTATTGCGGCAAAGATGTGTCGACAGTAGCGAACGTAGTACTTAGGTTTAAAAATTTACCTTTACTCACAGACGAGCAAATAATTTTTGTAAGCTCATAGGACGACCTGTCGCAAAATTGTATTTTTTCAACCGCTAAAATTAAATCATGAAAACACTAACCCTTTCTATTTTCGGACTATTACTTACCTGCAGCATCATAAGTTGTGCTAATAAAAATCATCGCTACATAGACCTTGCAACAGGCAACTATTTTGATTTAGTAAAAGATTCCACTAACGGCAGAATGGTAGACGCAGATACCAAAGAGCCTGTAGTTATTTATGTAGATACGCAAAGTAAAGACACTATCTATGGTAAAACCGGCAAGGTTATTAACGGAAATGTTACCAAAACAAATGATGGGAAATACAAATACGTAGCAACGGAAGATGGCCTCGATAAAGTAAAAACTGATGATGATGGCGCTTACAAAATAAAAGATGGTGATTATAAAAAGAAAGTAAATAAAGATGGTGATATAAAAATAAAAGACGGTGATACCAAAATCAAAATAGATGGCAAGACCGGCGAGAAAAAAATAAAGAAAGATTAAGATTTTGACAAAATTGATTATAAGGGCTCTGAGAAATCAGGGTCTTTCTATTTTATCTTTTAGAATTTGTTCTGCCACACTTGTACCACTTTGTAATGCAGCATCTACAGTTGAGGTAGATTCTTTTGCAAGGTATTCACCTGCGAAATAAACCATCTTTTCATAAGGATTTCGTAATGTCTCCTGGGCTTCCCTTGTTTTTAATGTTGGATAAGAATAGCCACCCAAAATATGTGGCTCTTTAATCCAGTTCATAATTTTATAATTTTTCAATTTCTTTTCAAGCGCTTTAGCAGAGACGGAAAAAATAGAAGATAGAGATGACAATAAAAGCTCTTTAAATTTTTTTTCAGAATAATTTTTCATCTTATAAGAAGAAGGCCCGGCAATCCAACCGGTAAGCAGCGGCACTTTAGAAGGATATTGCGTCCACCATGTTGGGATAATTGTATCACCAAAAATATATGAAGGAGCAGGGATATTTTGTTTCTGTAAAAAATCTTGCTGGAGCCAGAATGCTTTATCAAATTCCAATAAAAATTTTATTACACCACCATTACCAATTTGCTTTGCAGCTTTCAAATAGTCATTAAGAAACGAAGGAAATTCTATAAAACTTTTTTGGCTTTTGCGACATTGCAAAACGCCCACGGGCACAGCTACTATCAACTTAATTCCAATGTATTTTCCTGAAGGCGTGAATACCTCAACAATCTTATTCAACGAAACTTTAAGAACCGGTTCGCCGATTTTGATCGTACAACCATTTTGCAAACTGGTTTCTCTTAGAAAATTAATAAGAGGCGTGTAACCCTCCTTTGGCCTGTATTGATCTTCATCTTCTATTTCCATTTCTTCTCTAATCGCCACTATGCTGGTCTTTGTCGGATCTGCGGCATCATAGCCTTCCACATATTTTCTAAACTGGTTCCTCAGCGTTTCATATTTTTTTACCTTGAAAGATTGTTTCAGAAAATCATCAACACTCACATCTTCCTCACAAGCTTTCATTTTCTTAATCAACAAATCCCAATGAGGAACAAGGTTATCCGCTTCTTCCCACTTTCCATTTTTTACCCTGCAGAATTTTCCTTTAAGCTTTTCTTTTTTAAGTCCTGCCTATTTAAGTAAACCAAAAGTTGTTTTTAAATTTCCATGAATAAATTCAGCGCCGCCTTCGGCCGGGTATGAAAGATTTTCTACAGCATGGATTCTCCCGCCGGTTTGCTCCTTCGCTTCAAGTAATAAAATCTTTTTGCCTTTGGCAGATAGCATTTTTGCAGCAACCAATCCCGCAGCGCCTCCACCAATTATTATTACATCATACATTTATAAATTTTTTGAGATTGCAAAAATAGGTGCCTGGGGAAATATGGCTAACAGTTTGCATTATCTAATTTAATAACAATCAGATGAAAACATTTGTTCTATCGTTCGCTCTAATGGCAGGAAGTATAAAATATTAAGGATGCTGTTTAAACAGTATAAAATTAATTTTAAAAAAATTTGACAAGCTCAAAAGAAAATCTATATTTGCAGTGTACTACTTAACTAATACACTAATGATAGAAGTTAAAAATTTATCTTTTGGTTATACAAAAAGAAAACTGCTTTATAAGAATATAAATCTGAAACTTGAAACAGGAAGTATTTATGGCTTGCTCGGAAAAAACGGCGCAGGCAAATCAACATTACTAAAAAACTTTACAGGATTATTGTTCCCGGTGGAAGGAAGTATTCTTGTAAACGGTTACGTTCCCAAAAAAAGGTTGCCATCTTTTTTAGAAACCATTTATTTTATTCCGGAAGAAGTGTATGTACCGGCGTTAACAATAAAAGCATATAAAAATTTATTTGCGCCATTTTATCCCAGGTTTGATGAACAACAATTCTTTACTTATTTAGACCAGTTAGATGTAAGAGATGCGGGCAAGCTAAATACATTGTCCTTCGGGCAACAAAAGAAATTCATTATTGCTTTTGCGCTGGCCTGCAATACCAAATTGCTTTTGCTGGACGAACCGACAAATGGACTTGATATACCGTCGAAAAAAAG
>JBBPZF010000025.1:0-4178 GCA_038199105.1 Chitinophagales bacterium
ATGAAAGCCGCCAAAATAAGTTCAAGGCATACATATAATAAATGTATAAATAGCCTGCACGATTATGGATATATTATTTATAAGGCTTCATTAAGTCCGGTGCCCGCAAGCAAAGCTTATCTAATTGTTTTGAAATAATTACCACCGCAATGTCAAAAAGGTATCAGCACAAAGAGAATTTAAGAAATTCGTGAAATTTAGACAAAAGAAGCCAAATATAATACCCCGTAATTGTTCTTTATATTATTCATGCCATTAAAAGCTTTCCCCCTCTGGCCGAATAAAAGCATCTACACCTATTCGTTATCACAAATAAATTTATTGTCTAAATTTCTGCAAGATCTGAGTGTTTATTATCTTTGTCTTATAATGTTATTATGATAAGGAAATATATGTGAATAATTCGTGGAGTAGCAATATGTGTAAATTTTAAATCATTGATTTTAAAGAGCTAATAAGGGTAGAGTTCGAATCCCTAACTCTCCGCTAACATCAGTTATTTAAGGTTTACCTGATTAAAGAACTCCCGTAAAACTCAGTATTTACGGGAGTTTTCGTTTTTAGGGTTACTGATGTTTACTCTGCTTTATGCACCTTTAGGTGGAGTAATTCGTGGAGTAACACTTCTCTTAATAATATACTCCTCAAACTTTACATAAGTTTCTATCTATTAAATATTTTATGGACAAGAGTTTTGGCTTATTTTTTCATTTAAAAAAAAAGTAAAAGTCATAATGCACATTACCCGCGTATATGCGTATAACCGTTGACGGTAGTTATTGCGAATTGAGTACTAAAAGAAAATGTGATTCTCGTAACTGGAAATTGAGTGCTGCATTCAATTCTTACCTCAATACACTTCAACAAAAAGTATTTGAGGCAAAACGAAAACTCATTGAATCGACAATGAACGCACACCAGAAAGTATTAAGAATCTGGTAACTGGGAAGATTAATAAAAACAGCACATGCCTAATTACTTCAAGAATGCAACCTGTTTTAAAAACATCTTTTTGTTACCCGCCGTGTTGGGACCATGAAATAGAATAAAGATGTCAATTGGCTTATTTGTTTGTTTCGGATCGATCTTAATTTCGACATTACTACCGGACCTGCTCAGGATTCCTTCACCAATTTTTGCGCCGCCTACATTATTTACTCTTATCTCCACCTGGTATTGTCCCGGTTCCACAGATAATGTATTCAAAATTTTAATTTTTGAAATCCCGGCCAGGTCAATGGCTTCTAACTTGATTGCCCCATCCCCTGAAGGGTAGCTTAAATAATGAATTCCTGCAGAATCCTTTTTCGTGAATCCCGAAATAACATTCAGTTCGCCTGCATCTATGATATTGTGTTTTAGGAATATTTGATTAGAAGCTGAAAGTGGCTTTACGCCAGCACCGCCATTGTCAGTATAAGATGCTTTCAAAACAAATATATTTCCATTCTTATTTTTCGCTCCAGGTGTCACCGCGCCCTGTAATGGCAAAGACTTCATTTTTTCATTGCTAGATTTTAAAGACAGCACATATTGCACTATGTTTTTTCCATCATTCTCAGATAACGTAGAATGAGCTGGCATGGCCACTTCTCCCCACACGCCGGATCCACCATTAATTATCTTTTTTACAAGTTTAGTCGTAGCATCCTTATCATTGAAATAGCGTTGAGCAACCTGTGTAAAGGAAGGACCCACAGACTTTTCATCCACCTTATGGCAGCTTTTGCAATCCAGCGATTGCATAAAAGTTCGTCCTGCAATTTCCGGTGATCCGGTCTCGTCAGCATTTTCCGCCTGCACTGCACGTTGCACGTAAGAAGAAGAAATGAAAACATTATTCCAGGAGATGCTATCTCCATTATCGGAAACATTGACCTTGTAATTAATCGGCTCACCTTCAAAATAAAATGTCTTGTTTCCATTTAAAGCTATATCAACGTGTGGCCGTTCGTTGCCCGCGAACACAGTTATTTCATTACTTTTTGCAGAGGCTTTTTTATCATCCGTCACTTCTACACTTGTCGCGTATTCACCCGGGCTCTTGATAGTGTATTTTAATTCAGGAGTTTTCGTTTCCATTTTTGCTGAACCGATTGTCCATTTGTAAGTCATGGCATCGTTTTCGGGGTCGACAGCTTTCACGGTTGCATGAAGTTCGAAGGGCAAATTACCCGTTGTTTTTTGGACAGACAAATCGCTAACCGAAGGTGGCCTGTTGCCACTTAAATAATCAATTCTTGACAGGCCCGCATCGGCATTTTTACTAAACCAGCCGGTGCCGTATTCCAGGATATAAAGCTTTCCGTCGGGCCCCATAGCCATATCGATGGGATTAAAAAATTTAGTATGCTCCATGAAGGGTTCCATCTTATCAAAGTCTCCATTGGGAAGCATAGTCACTGCTTTTATCCATCCCCTGATCCAGTCGTAAATGAATAATTTTTTTGCATAATAATCTGGAAAACGGCTTTCCTTTGGATAATCTTCGGGATAGTAAACGGGCCCCGCCATTGAGTTTCTGCCCCCTGCGCCCACCTGCGGAAAATCTGGCGAATTAGCATAAGGATACCAGATGAAGGCCGGCTGGGCTGGTGGCAACTCTCTTAAGCCGGTATTGTTCCGCGAATCATTTATAGGATGTGCAGGATCAAACGCTGCGCCGCTTTTGCCGGTGGTATAGTCATAACGTCGGTAAGGGTAATTATTTCCAACAAACAAAGGCCATCCAAAGTAGCCAGCCTTTCGTGCCTGGTTCACTTCATCGTAGCCTCTTGGGCCTCTTGTATCAAGACTGTCATTCCCGGCATCCGGACCGACCTCGCCCCAATAAAGAAAGCCCGTCTTTTTATCAACTGATATACGGTAAGGATTCCTGTCACCCATTACATATATTTCGGGCCTCGCATTTGGTGTATTTACAAAAAGATTTCCTTCGGGAATATCATAACTACCGTCGGGCTTAATGTGGATGCGCATGATCTTTCCGCGGAGATCGTTCGTGTTTCCCGCAGACCTGCGTGCATCATATTGCAAATGCCCGGGAGCATCATTCAGTGGCCCAAATCCATGACTCACATATGGCTGATTCGGCTCATCGAAAGGCGTAGAATTATCTCCCGCTGAAAGGAACAACATGTTGTCTTTTCCAAAGGCGACAGAGCCGCCGGTATGGCAACAGATGTCTCTCTGGGAATAAAATTGCAGCACAATTTTTTCTGATTTTACATCCACTGTATCATCTTTCAATTCAAACCGTGATAGCCGGTTCACCGAAGTATCTTTTGGGCTATAAAAAAGATAGATATAATGATTGTTTGTAAAATCAGGATCGGCCGCCAGGCCAAGTAAACCTTCCTCTGCATTCACATTTGGAGCGGATGTTCTCCAATAAACGTCCAGCGCTCCCACTTGTTTTACCGTCTTGGTTTTGTTGCTATACAACATTATTTCCCCACGCCGTTGAATCACCAGCACATCAAGGTTTGGCAAAACCGCCAACTCTGTAGGTTCTAAAAAAGTACCCTGGACCAACATTGTTTTTACAAACCTGTTCTCTTCCGGTACCGGCAAAGTTTTCGCCTTACTGTAATCGAGAGGCTTGTTATCCCCGATTGCATATTGAATGCCTCCAAGCAAATGTTTTAAAAATAAAGGTTCGGTATAAGAATCTTCCGTATGGCCTAAAGCGGTGAAAAAAGCCCTACCTCCATCATAATCGTGATACCAGGAAACAGGATGATTTGCTCCGTTCGTACCTCCTGTATAAGTATTCTCATCTATAGTGATGAGCACATGGACATCCTTATTTAATTTTTTAAAATTGTACCATTCATCCGTTCTTTTCCAGGTTGCAGGCAAGCCTTTCGTGGCCGGAAATGTAGAATCAACAATGTGCAGATCTGCCTGTTGCCATTTATCAGGGTGGCCGTTGAAATATCCTCCAACAAGTCTGCCATACCATCCCCAATCCTGCTCCGCATCAGATGCAGCATGAATTCCCACATAGCCGCCGCCACTTTGAATATATCGTTCAAATGCAGCTTCCTGGTAATTGTTCAATAAGGTGCCGGAGTTATCCGCTGTGCTTAAGAAAATGACGGCAGCATAATTTTTCAATGAGTCTTCGTTAAAATAATCTGCGTCAGTTGTTGTGTCAACTTTAAAGCCGTTTTCGG
>JBBPZF010000026.1:0-9624 GCA_038199105.1 Chitinophagales bacterium
TCAATGTGTATTTAAAGAAGTAAAATTGCCCGTACAGGTTTTGGATTATAGTTCCAGGACGAAAGAAGAACAAGCCGAGGCAATAGAACTTTTCAAGCAATCCGAAATTGAAGAAGGGTTTGATTTTGAAGTTGCACCATTAATGCGCCTTGCATTGATTCGCCTTAGCGATGAGCGCTATCACATGCATTGGACTTATCATCACATCATACTTGATGGATGGTCTATGCCCATATTATTAGAAGAGTTTTTGAATATATATGAACGGCTTCTGGCAGGCGAAAAGGTCGAGCAGAAAGAACCAGATAATTACGAGGATTATATACGATATATTGAACGCCGGGATAAAAACCTGGAAGCATCTTATTGGACTAATTACTTAAAGGATTTTGAATCCGGCACGTTACTTCCATTTATTAAAAAAACTGCGGAAAGAACAAAAGGCTTAGGAAAATACAATTCTCTTTTCTTAAACGCATCCGTTGAAATGTCAGCGCAGATAAGAAGCTATGCGCAAAAAAATCGCATTACCGTAAATACTTTAATGCAGGGTACATGGTCATTTTTGTTACAAACATATTCAGGTAAGAATGATGTGGTATTTGGCACCATCGTGTCAGGTCGCCCGGAAGATTTACCAGGAGTGGAGCAGAGAGTAGGAATGTACATAAACACATTGCCTTTATACACGCATGTAAATAAAAATGATAAGATAGATGAATGGCTAAAAGGTTTACAGGAAGAGCAGGTGATGATGCGGCAGCACCAGCATACGCCGTTATCAAATATTATAGAATGGTCTAAGGTTCAAGGTGAACTTTTTGATAGTGTTCTTGTGGTAGAAAACTATCCGGTAAGTAAAATAATTGGTACCAAAAAATGGAGCCTGCAGGTTGAAAATGTTGCTACAAATGAACACAATAATTATCCTTTAAGCCTGGTAGTTGGAGGCAGTGACCTAATTACCATTAGGTTTAGTTACAACACTATGTTGTTGCAAAAAGTTTATATAGAAAAAATACGTGATCATTTTGAAAATGTATTAAAGGAAATTGTAGAAAAAGAGAATGGCAGACTTTCTGATATTAATTTCCTTACACCTGCTGAAGTAGATGAGTTACTGGAAGTTTTCAATAACAGGACAACTTCTTATCCTGAAAATAAAAGTATAGTAGATTTATTTGAAGAACAGGCGGTAAAATCGCCTACCGATATCGCACTGGTTTTTGAGGAGCAAAGTTTATCGTACCAGGAGCTCAATGATCGCTCAAACCAGCTGGCAAATTATTTAAAGAAAAAGGATTTAAAAAACGAGATGATTCCTATCTCAATAGAACGCAGCTCCGAAATGATGATAGGCATATTGGGGATTTTAAAAGCCGGTTGCACTTATGTACCGATTGATCCTGGATATCCGCAGGACAGAATTAATTTCATGTTGAAGGATATCGGTGTTAAGATTATAATCAGTAGCAGCAATGCCGCTGAGGGATTACCAAACTTAGAAGGGAAAGAAATAATTAAGTTAGATACCAGCTGGGAAACGATAAGCCATGAATCAAAAGACAATCTTTGCTTAAATATTAACCCGGATAATCTTGCTTATGTAATTTACACAACAGGTTCTACGGGCAAGCCTAAGGGGGTTTTGGTAACCCATAAGAATATAGTGAGCCTGGTAAAAGAAGCAGACTATGTCTCTTTCAATGATCAAAATATTTTACTCTCAACGGGATCGTCTTCCTTCGACGCAACAACTTTTGAATATTGGGGGATGCTATTGAATGGCGGCCAATTAATTTTATGTGATGAAGCCATGCTTCTTGATAGTGATTTGCTTAAAAATGAAATAGAAAACAGGGAAGTAAACATCATGTGGTTTACATCGAGCTGGTTTAACCAGCTCGTTGAAACTGATATCAGCTTATTTGAAAAATTAAAAACGATTTTGGTAGGTGGGGAAAAATTATCGCTGCAGCATATTGAAAAACTAAGACAAACTTATCCATCCATTGAAATAATAAATGGATATGGGCCTACAGAAAATACAACATTTTCTCTCACGTATAATATCCAGGAAATTCCGGAAAATACTTCTATTCCTATCGGCCGTCCGCTAAGCAACAGGACTGCATTTATACTTGATGAAGATCAACGATTGGTTCCGGTCGGGGTTGCCGGTGAAATTTACCTTGGTGGCTCGGGAGTTGCAAAAGGATATTTAAACCAGGAGAATCTTACAGCTGAGAAATTTATTAAAAATCCTTTTAGCAAAGAGGATAATTCGAGGTTATATAAAACCGGCGATTTAGGAAAATGGTTACCGGATGGTAATATTGAATATTTGGGAAGAATGGACAGCCAGGTAAAAATTAGGGGATACAGAATAGAATTGGAAGAAATTGAGGCAGTGTTGCTACAAAGCACTTTAGTAAATCAAGCCGTAGTATTAGCCAAAGAAGACGGTCTTGGAGAAAAAAGGTTAATTGCTTATGTTGTTGCTCAAAATGAGTTTAAAAGGGAAGAAATAATTTCCTATCTGGATAATAAGTTGCCGGAATATATGGTGCCAACATTTTTGGTAGAGATTGACCATATACCATTAACGGCTAATGGTAAAGTAGATAAAAAAGCGCTTCCTGATCCTGAAAAGGATAAATCAGCACAACAATTACGAGCACCCCGTACTGAAACGGAAAAAAAACTGACTGAAATCTGGCTTCAGATATTAGATTTAGACGAAGTAGATATTCATGATGACTTTTTTGAATTAGGTGGCCATTCCTTGCTTGCAATTCGCTTAATGTCGATGATTCGCAAGCAGATGAAATTAGAGGTAACTATCGGCGATATATTTGATTTCCCCACTATAGAAAGGTTAGCAAAACATCTTTCAAATCATTCATCCGGGCCATTACTTCCAAAGATAGAAGTTGCGGTAAGAACAGAGTATATTCCCTTATCATTCAGCCAGGAACGCTTGTGGTTTATAGACCAATTGGAAGGGAGTTTGCAGTATCACATTTCGGCCCTGTTCCGTTTAAAAGGAAATTTGAATGTAGATGCTTTGTCCAAATCTTTGCAAACTATTATCAATCGTCATGAAGTTCTCCGAACGGTATTTAGAAAAAAAGAAAGTAATGCATATCAGTATATCCAGGGAAAAGATCTTTGGGAATTAGAATTGGTAGATGATAAAATTTACAAAGAAAATAATGATAAATTAAGAGACCACATCCAGCAACTTATAGCGAAACCTTTTGATCTCTCTAAAGATCACATGTTCCGTGCAACTCTTATCGAAGTCCAGGACGCTGAATACCTTTTATTGGTAACAATGCATCACATTGCTTCCGATGGATGGTCTATGCCGATTATCGTAAAAGAGATCGCTTCATTATATAATAGCTATGATAAGGGTTTGCCTGTTGAGTTGTCTCCACTTAACATTCAGTATGCAGATTATTCAATCTGGCAGCGCGATTATCTCCAGGGCGAGGTTCTTGACAAAAAAATAAATTACTGGAAGACTAAGCTGAATGGTGTCGCTGCTCTTAATTTGCCAACCGATTTTCAAAGGCCTTCTATACATAGCACGCGTGGGGAAATCAGGGGCTTTAATATTTCAAAAGAGCTTACCGATAAATTAAATTCACTATCCCGCGATGAAGGTGCTACGTTATTCATGGTTCTATTTGCCGCCTTTAAAATTCTGTTACAGCGATACAGTGGGCAGGAAGATATTTGTGTTGGTATACCCATAGCAAACAGGGCTCAAGAGGAAGTTAATAACTTAATTGGATTTTTTGTAAATACCCTTGCCCTGAGAAGTAATGTGAATGCTGATGTTCCTTTTAAAGAATTTTTGCAACAGGTAAAGGCGACTACCATGGAAGCCTACGAACACCAGGATGTTCCTTTTGAAAAAGTGGTGGAGGCAGTTGTGAAAGAAAGAGATTTAAGCCGTAGCCCTCTCTTCGAGGTATTGTTTGCGTTGCAAAATACGCCAGATCTCCCTCAACTGAAGTTAGGAAACCTCAGCTTGTCTGCCGAGAACTATCAATATACAACTGCGAAATTCGACCTAAGTGTTAGTATAAATGAAAATCCACATGGGCTTAGAGTTTCAGTAAACTACTCAACAGATTTGTACAAGGAAGAAACAATAGAAAGAATGGTGGCACATTTTGAAGAATTATTGATATCAATTGTAAAATCACCGCGGGAAAAAATAGCTAATTTAAAAATGCTTTCCCAGGCGGAGGAGCATAAATTGTTGGTAGACTTCAATGATAACGATCATGATTACCCTAAGAGTAAAACATTAGTAGATCTTTTTGAAGAACAGGTAAGTAAGACACCTAAAAATGTAGCCATTGTTTTTGAGGACGTAGAGTTAACTTACAGCGAATTAAATAAAAAAGCGAATCAACTGGCATTTTATTTAAACAACAAAAAAGTAGAAGAAGAAACGCTGGTACCGGTATGCATGGAGCGTGGCGTGGAAATGATTGTAAGCATTCTGGGCATATTAAAAGCAGGGGGAGCATACGTTCCTATTGATCCCGAATATCCGAAGGAAAGAATCACTTTCATGTTGCAGGACATAGGCGCTTCAATAATTTTGACAAGTGAAATGTGCAGGGAAAAGTTGCCCAATGCCCCGAAATTGGAAGTAATAGAAGTAGATAAAAACTGGTCTGAAATAAGTGAAGAAAAAAATGACAATCCCCGCGCTAATATTACTCCCGCAAATCTTGCTTATATAATTTATACATCCGGTTCTACAGGTAAACCGAAGGGAGTTATGATTGAACACGCGGGTGTTGTCAATTTATGCTTAGGCCATGTAGAAGTGTTAGGGTTGAAGCCAAAGATGGCAACATTGCAATTTGCTTCCTTTGGTTTTGATGCCTCCTGCATTGAAATATTTAATACTTTCTTAAGTGGAGGCATCCTTGTGCTTCCTAAAAAGGAAGACCTTTTATCCGCTTCGCGGTTTGAAATGATAATAAACAAGAATCAAGTAGAATTGGCGATTCTTCCTCCTTCTTTTCAACTCGGAATTAAAAATGCTTTTGGAACTATAAAGACATTAGTTTCAGCCGGCGAGCCCTTGAATGAAGAAATTACTAAATATTTTCAATTGAAAGGTGTGAAGGTAATTAACGCTTACGGTCCGACAGAAAATACCGTTTGTTCGAGCTTCACAGATAATCCAATAAAAGATAATCACAGAGTTGCGATAGGAAAGCCCATTGCAAATACCCAGGTTTATATATTAGGTAAGACTGGTGCCTTACAACCCGCTGGCGTGCCTGGAGAAATATGCCTGGCTGGTGTGCAGGTCGCGCGGGGTTATTTGAACTTGCTTGAGCTGACACAGGAAAAGTTCGTTATAGATCCTTTCAGTAAAGAGGCGAATGCAAGGATGTACAGAAGTGGAGATTTGGGCCGTTGGCTGCCAGATGGGAATATTGAATATTTAGGCCGTCTTGATGACCAGGTAAAAATAAGAGGATTCCGCATAGAACTGGGTGAAATAGAGAGCGTACTGGAGCAAATTGATTTTGTAAGCCAGGCAATTGTGCTTGCAAAAGAATATGAAGGCGGCGGCAAACGACTCGTTGGCTATGTGAATTCCGGCGATAAAGAATTTAACCCGGAAGAAGTTATTTCCTGGTTAAAAACTAAGTTGCCTGAGTACATGGTGCCGACCTCGTGGATTAAGGTTGAAAAATTTCCTGTAACACCAAATGGAAAAATAGACCGCAAAGCATTGCCTGATCCTTCTGTAACTGAGCTTATAAAAAGTGAATATCTATCGCCACGTAATGAAATGGAAGAAAGGCTTGCCAGGATTTGGCAGGAATTATTAGGCGTTCAAAGAATAGGCGTGTATGATAATTTCTTTGAGTTAGGAGGACATTCACTTATGGCTATGAGATTATTAACGGCTATTCATAAAGAACTGGGAATTGAAGTGCTTGTGATCAAAGATCTCTTTCAGTTCTCAACAATAGACGAATTGGGTAAATATTTAGAAATAAAATTAGATATGGATCCGCAAGAGCAGGATTCTGCGGAATTTGAATTAATAGAGTTATAATTAATTGAATCGGAATATTGTTTAACAAATTTTAGCATGGGTAATAGTGTAATTGATTTATTGTATTTGGCAAAACAAAACCGGGTTGATATCCGGTTGGAAGAAGGCCGTCTTCAACTTAAGATGCCAAAAAATACCGATAAGAATTTACTTGATGAGCTTAGGGAAAATAAGGAATTAATTATCGACTTTTTAAATAAAAATAACACAGCTAATAAGAAATATAATAAGGTTACAAGAGGCGATAGAAGTTCTGTTTCCCACCTTCCTTTATCGTATAGCCAGGAGCGGTTATGGTTTATCGACCAATTGGAGGGCAGCGTAGGTTATCATATACCATCGGTCTTAAGGTTGAGCGGTGAGCTAAACAAGGAAGCACTTGCAAATGCTTTGAGGGAGATCGTAAATCGCCATGAAGTACTGAGGACAGTATATAAAGAAGACGGGGGCGCGCCCCGCCAGGAAGTGCAGGAAAAAAACCGGTGGGAGTTGGAAGAAGCTTCAATTAATAAAGAAGAACTTACAAATTACATAGGCCAAAAAATAAAAGAACCGTTTGATCTGAGCAAAGATCACATGTTCCGTGCGACCTTGGTTGCACAGAAAGAAAAGGATCATTTATTAATAGTAACGATGCACCACATCGCATCCGACGGCTGGTCCATGCCGGTAATCGTAAAAGAGGTAGCGTCGCTGTACCGGAGTTTTGCAGAAAATAAACCAATAGTATTACAACCATTGGAGTTGCAATATGCCGATTACGCGATCTGGCAGCAGAATTATTTACAAGGCGAAGTGTTAGAAAGGAAACTGAGCTACTGGAAACAAAAGCTGGCAGGCGTAATACCGCTGGAGCTACCAATAGATTATCCAAGACCTGCAGTACAAAGTACAAGAGGTTCCTCGCAAAAATTTACCATAGAAAAACACCTGGCAGAGCAGTTGCAGGAGCTAAGCCGTAGGGAAGGCGTCACCCTTTTTATGACGCTCCTTGCAGGATTGAACATATTACTGTACCGATACAGTGGGCAGGAAGATATCAGCATAGGTACGCCGGTTGCCAATAGAATGCAGAAGGAGATAGAAGGGCTGGTAGGATTTTTTGTAAATACGCTGGCGTTGAGAAGTGAAGTAAGCGGTGGACAAAGTTTTAAAGAGTTACTTGGCCAGGTAAAAATGACGATGCTGGAAGCATACGAGCACCAGGAAGTGCCCTTTGAAAAAGTAGTGGAGGTACTAGTAAAAGAAAGAGATTTGGCCCGTACGCCGCTGTTCCAGGTATTGCTGGTATTGCAAAATACACCAGAAACCGGTAAAGTAGAACTTGGCGGGTTGGAATTATCCGGCGAGCCTGTAGTTATCACCACCTCAAAGTTCGAGCTCACGTTTTCCATTAATGAAACAGCCACAGGGCTTCAGGGTTCTGTAGATTATAATACCGATTTATTTAAAGAAGAAACTATAATAAAACTGGTTGGCCATTTTAAAACATTGCTGGGCTCAATAGTACAAACACCGGGAGAAAAGATATCCAAACTAACGATGTTGGATTCCACAGAAGAGCAACAATTGTTAGCATTCAATGATACAGCAGTAGAGTATCCACGGGATAAAACTATAATAGATTTGATAGAAGCGCAGTCGTTAAAAACACCTGAAGCGACGGCGATATTATTTGAAGAAAAAAAGCTGACCTATAAAGAATTAAATGATCGGTCCAATCAGCTGGCAAACTATTTAAGAAAAAGAGGCGTAATTGAAGAAACGTTAGTACCAGTGTGCATGGAACGAAGCAAAGAAATGATAATCGCCATACTGGGTATATTAAAAGCTGGCGGCGCATATGTACCTATCGATCCCGAATACCCTGGCGAAAGAATCAGCTATATGCTCGAAGACATAGGCGCAAAGCTATTGATAAGCAGTACAGAAAGTAAGGATAAGCTGGAACGCGTACCAGGCATAGAAGATATAGAAATAATAACCATAGAAGCAGAAGTTATTGCAAAAGAAAAGACAGAAAACCTTCAAATAAATATCCAGCCTAAGAATCTGGCCTATGTAATTTATACGTCAGGGTCCACCGGCAAGCCTAAAGGGGTGATGATAGAACACCAGGCGGTGCTTGATCATTGTTTTGGGTTAATAAAAAGTGCAGGACTACAGGAATGCAGATCCTTTGCGCTGTTTGCGCCATTGGTATTCGATGCCGGCCACGCTATTATCTTTTCGTCACTTTTTTTAGGGGCATCATTAAATGTACTGTCAAAACAACTCATAGTTGATGGAGAAAACTTAGAAATTTACCTGGAAAAACATCCCGTTGATTGCATAAAAATTGTTCCATCGGTGTGGTTATCTTATATCAATGGGGGTAGCGTTATTCTGGCAGACAAAGTGATGATATTCGGTGGAGAAGGTTTTTCCTTAAAAATACAAGAACACTTAAGCAAATTAAATTATCAGGGAATTGTTTATAACCATTATGGACCTACAGAAGCTACAATCGGAAAGACAATTCACCAAATAGATTTGCAAAAGCAATATACTACCGTGCCAATAGGCAAGCCTTTTTCAAATACACAACTTTATATCGTTGACCGTTGGAGTCACCTGGTCCCAATAGGAGTTGCAGGAGAATTATTTATAGCTGGTGAGGGATTGGCTCGCGGGTATCTTAATCGTTTAGATTTAACTGCAGAAAAATTTATCTCAAATCCTTTTACCTCAAATCCTGGTTTAAAAGTATATAAGACTGGAGATAAAGCACGGTGGAACGAAGAAGGTGAAGTAGAATATTTGGGCAGAATGGATGAACAGGTAAAGATAAGAGGCCACAGAATAGAGTTAGGAGAAATAGAAAATGTGTTGGCAAGCATTGAAGGCATACGTTATGTTGCACTAAACACGGTAAATGGCAACCAGGGTAATAAAATATTAGTTGCGTATGTCGTTGCTGAAGAGATATTTAATAAGGAAAAAATCATAACTGGTCTTCGAGAAAAGTTGCCTGAATACATGATGCCCGCTGTTTGGGTGCAAATGGATAAGTTACCGTTAACCTCAAATGGAAAGGTAAACAAGAAGGCGTTACCTTATCCGGGTGACGTTGGGCTGTTAAACACAGAAAGAGAATATGTAGCGCCCCGCAATGAAGTGGAGAAAGGCCTGGCAGAGATCTGGCAAGAGCTGCTCAATGTTGAAAAAGTGGGTGTTTATGATAATTTCTTTGAGCTTGGCGGCCATTCACTTTTAGTTACCCGGTTAATTTCTATAATAAGGAGATGGCTAAATTCTGAAGTCTCTATCAAAAGTCTGTTTCTTTATCCCACTATCGGGCAATTGGCTGATTATGTTGTAGCAAACAATAATATTAACCTTCTTCCAGCGATCATTCCCCGTGAGCGTCCATCTAAAATTCCCTTATCATTCAGCCAGGAGCGGTTATGGTTTATAGACCAACTGGAGGGGAGCGTACAGTATCATTTGCCTACGGTGCTGCGGTTGTCGGGGAA
>JBBPZF010000027.1:0-6197 GCA_038199105.1 Chitinophagales bacterium
CCAATTGCAAATTGGTGTCAGTTTTTTGTCTTGTTTGCTAGAATATGAGCTAATTAAAAAGTCGCTAAATATTAGTAGTGGCTTTTCAGAAAAGAAGTTTTACCCAAAGTTTATTTCAATTTCGTCTATTGCACTGTTAAGGTTATAGATTGCTGCCCAATGTTGCCGTCCTTGTCTGTTATAGTAAAAATCCATTTCTCAGTACCTGCCTGGTTGCGGGTGGTAAAGGTGACATCTTTACTGTAATTCTGCTGCCCGGTTCCTGTAAGGCTAAACGTCTGGAACGTAGTAGTGGTAGCCGCTCCGTCATAAGCGTACGATACATTGTAAGTAAGCATATCATCTTCTTTTTTCACGGCGTTTATGCCTACAGTTATTGCGACGCTCTGAGCCACAGTAGCATTGTCAGCAGTATAGCCTGTACCCGTTTTTAACTTAACGTCTGGCGGAACGTGCGCATCTTTTTTACAACTGATCATTACCAGGCTAAACATGACTACTAAAACAAATGCATTGGTGATTTTTTTTATTGTATTCATAATGTTCAATTTCTAAGGTTCATATTTTTTTTGTAAAAGGAATAGAAACAGAGGCGCTTATATTTCGCCCCATGTTATAAATGCCAAAGTATTTGAATATTGACAAGTGATCGTAATACGTTTTATTTAAAAGATTATCTCCTGCAAGTGTAAACCTGATATTGCTTTTTTTACCCTTAAGCTGCCACGACAGCGAAGTATGCAGGAGCCAATAAGCGGGAGTAGCCGTTTCAAAATCTCCGGGATGGCGTTGTGCGGACACAAAATCTGCGCCCGCTCTCCAGTTGAAATTTTCAGAGGGCTTTAAGACGACATCAGTTACCAGCTTGTTGGCCGCTATAAACGGAAGGTATTTCCCTGAAGAAAGTTTCCCGGTTACATTGCTGAACGAACCCTCCAGTGCAAGCTTTCGGCATGGCTTCAGGTGAAGGCTGACTTCAGCACCATAGAGCTTTGCATCGCCCTGCAGGAAGCGATAAATATCAAAGCCGTATAACTCATTTCCGGTTGGAGACAGGTAAATAAAGTCCCTGAAAAGATTCAGGTATGCTGCGCTGTAGAAATCTACAGTTGGGCTTTCATAATTAAGATTATTCTCCAGGTTTATATTTTGCTCCACCTTCATTTTTGGATTTCCTATTTCGTAGCGGAATGTGCCTTCGTGCAAGCCGTTTGATGAAAGTTCTGCAAGGTTAGGCGCACGATACCCGGTACTTGTATTGAACTTTATATTCCAACCGGATGGTGTATTTACCGATATACCTGCATTGCCATTTAAAGATGTGTACCATTTTTTAAATGGATAGATTTCTCCGCTGGAATAGTCCATGTTTTTGGTGTACTTCGTGTGGAGGTATCTTTCATTCAGGCTGAGGCCCGTTTCCAGGTCAAGGAGTGGCCACTTCTTTTTTAAATAGCCTGATACAGAAGTTTCAAAAAGGCCTGCATCCGGAATGATAACGCGTGAGCCATAATTAACATTTAACTGGTATTGCGATTCGTTGCCTAATACAAGTTCGGTATTGTTGCCTATGTCTTTAAACCATTTGGCATTATAGGTAAACGTGTTCAGGAACATATTCAGGCTTATGTGATTGCCACCCTCGTTTTCCAGCCGCAGGTTAGAATGTAAACCACCATTGATCTCCAGCCGGGAATGCGGTAAGAGAAATGTATTCTCAGACGAAAGTATATTGAATAACACCGCATGATATGGGCCATCGAGTGTGCGGCTGAAGCGGCCATCTACGGGCTTCCGTTCCGTGTTGTCTTTCGTAATAAAGCCGAACTTGCTGAAAGAAGAATAGAAATTATTTTGGTTGATCCAATTCCTGTGACGGAAACCCAGTGAAGCTTTAAAATTGTATGAGGCAAACCTCGAATTTAAAATGCGCTTTCCATTACCATCCGTATAATCCGCATGGCTATCTGCACCAAATCTTACACGCCAGTTCTTTGCGCCGGTATTCTTTTTAATTCCACCGTTTATAGAAAAGCCGAGCGTGTTGGAAAACAATGAACCGTTTATATCCGACTGTTTATAACCGGAATCTGCAATATTTTCTTCTACTATCCTTATAACGCCGCCAATAGCTTCCGCGCCGTACAATAATGAAGAAGGCCCTTTCAAAACTTCAATGCGGTCAATGCCGATAACGCTTAAGCCCAGCCCGTGCTCATCTTGCCATTGCTGATTGTCAAACCGCAGCCCCAGCAACACGGTTTGAATGCGGTTGCCATATAACCCGCGGATGACAGGCTTAGATATACCATCCCCATTACTTATTTGGCTGATGCCGGGTATTTTTGCTAAAGCGTCAGACACATTGTAGTTGATGGCATGCTGCATCGTATGTAATGAAAGCACCGAGACATTGAACGGCGTGTGCCGAAGCTGTTGCTTTTTGATACCACTAATAGTTATGGCATCCAGTACACTAATACTGTCCGGTGCTACCTGTGCTGCTGCCGAGGCAAATGCCAGCAGCGCAAAGATTATTAAAGAAAACTTCACGGAAAAAAATTAAGGCGATAATCAAATAATGGGTAAATGATTATACTGCTGCGGAGGTGGGTAGGGAATTTTTAGAAAAATTTGTTTATTATAAAAATGAATTTGTTTTGCGTAAAGCTTTACGCTTTCGGAGGGCCATGCCGTTTTTAAAAATGGTTCATGCGAATAGCCAAGGCCTAAAAACTGGAAATACTTTAAAAGAATAAGTGTGTTGTTTGAATGCTGTTGCCGCCATGCATCTTTTAGTTTTATATCGAGTGCGAATTCCTCATCGTCGTATATACCTTTTAATACATAACCATTGTCATCATGTGAGAATTCTTTTACATCAAAAAGACGATCGCCTATGGTTATCTCCTTTCCTTTTTGTGTCCATTGAATATCCTTTGCCGCGACATGTATAATTTGTAAATGTTCTTTTTCAAGTCGTTCTTTTGCATCATTCCTTACCAACAAAATTTTAATTTGAATAAATGATGGCGCTGTTACTATCGCTATCATTGCCAATAAAAGTAAAAGGAACAATATATTTTTAGCTTTTTTCAATCATGTGCTAAGTTAGATGTATTACTGCAATCCATATACAGATAATTCACGGAAGGATTTTCCTTAGCACAACAGTTATTCATAAGTTTCCTGATTGTTGACTATTCCTCTATCATGCTTTTGTTTATCATTTTCAATATTTGTTGTTATATAAGAAGCGGCACTACCGGTGAGTGTATAATCTGTATAAAAATGCATATCCATAAAACCCATGGTCTTAACATAAGTAGGTTTACCGCCTACGAAATACTGCCTCAATGTTTTCGGCTGTTGCCAATTGGCAGAAGGATCATATATAGGAGAAGTCACAGGGGGATAATTTGCATAGCTAAAAGTTACAAGCCCGTTCACAACACTTACCTCCCAGGGTTGACTTTTTAATAAGGCGGATCCTAAACCAGTTGCACTCGCCACAACTGCTGAATTACCGTGAATGGTCAACACCTTGGTACTATGAACAAGTGTATAATAAAACCTTGTTATAATTTTTCCCGCAGCATCAAGCACATCTGCATAAGTATTTATAGCAGACCCTGCTGATACATCACTAAATTCGAAACTAAGCATTCCTGAAATCATCCAGGACGTTGATACGTTATTTGTGCCCAGGTCTCTCTGCACACTTGCTGTTCCCGACGACTGCCTGAACGTCGTGAACACATCAGGTGAATTATCTATCGTGTATTTTTTTGTTCCGGTAATAGTGGTTAGAATACCCGATTGAGCCCATCCATTGGTGTTCAGAAGTACTGCGTACCAGGGCAGGCCAGCATGTAAATCAGTATAATCAACAACCGGTGCTGAGTACGAATGAGGAAAAGGAATACTGATAAATTGTTCCTGAATGGAACTGAGATTAGTTATTTTCCATCTATGTATACCTGCATGTGCGCTTTCATCACCATGATAGAGGTATAAATCTCCTGCGGCACCTTTCACTACTATTGGACTCAAAGCATTTCCTGCCATTCCGCTGTCAGTTGGTAAACTAATATTGCCATCGGTTCCAAACTGTGCTACAGAAAGTCCATCCTCATAATAATGATTAAAATAATTTGTCTGGCTATTTTTCCAAAACTCACCATGATAGCCTGTAAAAATATTGTTACCTACTACATTTACATTACTTCCGGCGTATTGATTTACGTTGTTACCAATTTCAAAATAACCTGCTTCGGGAAAAGATCCTTTGTAGTTTATGTCATCAACTTTTTGTGTCTCCCACAACCATGTATTTTGCCCTTTCTTTATTGCGCCCAAATGATATCCATCCCAAAGTGTAGTACCCTTATAATATTTAGAAGGATTATAAAAAATCACTTTTCCTGACGTTGTTACAAAATTATAAGATACCGGGGTAACATTTGCCGGAAAGTTATTTGGATGCTTAAGTGTATTAATTGGGGTTGTTGCAAGTAATGTTTCTGTTTTACTCCACACTGGATTACCACTTCCATCAAAACCTGTTAAAAGGCTCTTACTATAAGTAACTGTAGAACCTATATCATAACTGCCCGCAAATTTAGTTAAGGAACCGTCTGCATTTATAGAAGATAAGGATACTGAAACCGTGTGTCCTGTAAGGCTAACGCCCGTTGGCCGTAACCCTGTTGATGTAAGTTCAACTAACCCTATTGGATTGAGATAATTGTATCCATAAGTTCTACCATTACTTAGTGTAGTTACATTTAATAATTTTTTCGTGGTGCTTACAGGTGTCGTATTAGTAAGACCACTATATCCCCAATTCTTTACTAAAGTCCATCCTGTGGTGGCCGATAGAGGTTTGGAATAATTTACTGCAAATTCAAGAAAGTTGCCGAAAACCCTGGTTATATTATTCGGGTCAACACAAGTAGAGTAAGAAGCACCCATTGACATAATTGTTTCAATCCAAGCCTTTGATGCGCTATAATGAAGTTCCCTGAAGTTGCCCGGATCACCTACCCAAAAGCTACCGTTAGGCGCAAAGGCTAAAAATGAAAATGTATTTCCCCTGTAATCATTAAACATGAACTTGTTATTCGTAACCGTGGGATTTGTTGAATAGCCACCATTCGTTCCAAGCTGCGTTCCTTCAACTCCTGTTGAAGTATTGAAGAATCTTACTACCTGTTTGGTTGAATCTATAATAGCTAAACTTCCACTTCCATTAGATTGAATTGCCCCGGGAATTGTAACCCCGGAAAGCCTTAACGTAGGTGCTGATAGAGATCCATCACTATTTACAGTATATCTTGCGATAGTATTACCCGTTGAGGTTGTACCCGTTACCATCCATAAGTTATTTCCATCGGTTGAAAGGTACCTGACATTCTTATAGGTCAAATTCTGAACCAGTGCTCCTGTTGTTTTATTAAGTACATGAAGCTGGTTTAAAAAGCCATGTGCAACAAATAGATAAGTACCTGATTGTTGAACGGCTAATCCTGATGGCCTAGAGTTTAATATATTCAGCTTATCGATTGTACTTGCATAGGTTCTTACATGGGTACTTGAATAGCCGCTACTTGAAGGAAAAACTACTTCTGCATCATTACCTACTTTTATTGCGTGAACGAAGCTATTAGTTGGATAGTAGGTGTCATAGACAGCAAAATAAACGTAAGTACCGTCTGTAGCTACAAAATCGGCATTACCTGTAGAGGTAGCTCCGGTAAAAATGCTTATCCTGGCCTGTGGATTTAAGATATCAAATTTTGCCTCACTTGGAAAATGCTCTGAATAGCCCTGGCAGAAATATGCTGTTGTCCCGGTAATTGCCATACCTGTCATTGAAGTATATACATTTTTATGAACAGCACCTGTTGTTTGTAGCGAAGATGTATTTCCTATTATTCCTTCCCAGGAATACTTCACGTTGTTGGATAATACCCTTACGTCATACGCGGCATCCGGCGAATTGATCGTATTTCCATAATCATCTTTACCATCCCAATATTCTGTATAAGTTCCTGCACTGTATATTTTGTTAGTCCATAGGGTTTTGACTAAGGTGCTGTCTTTTTTAAAAACGCCTGCGCTGGTACGGGCAGAGCCTGACAGCGTAAAAGTGAAAGCGCCTGTTTGAGATTTTGCAAAGAATGGAAGCAAAAATA
>JBBPZF010000028.1:0-4896 GCA_038199105.1 Chitinophagales bacterium
AATCTCAAACTGATCTGCTGCAGGCTTGTCACTTAATGCCAGGCCATAATTCCATAGGCTTGCGGGATAAATTTCATAAGCAGGCCACTTGCTTTGATCTGCATCTGCCTGCCATTTTGAATCCCCAATTGCTGATGCTTTACTATCCATCAATTTATAAGATTCATCAATCTTCAAAGAGAAAGTAAGTGGCCCATAATTAACGCTTACACTGTTTTTATTTTTTGTCCATTCCTGTATAACCAATTTCATGGGAAGTTTCAATTCAATCACATCTCCCTGTTTCCATTTGTTTTCCAGGCGTATGTACGAACTTGCTTTTGCGTTTGCATCAACAGGATTACCATTTATAGTAACCGATGCGCTGTTGCACCATCCGGGAATCCGAAGGTACAATGGAAAGCTAACTGCAGATGATGTATTCACTTCAATTTTTATATTTTCATCAAACGGATAATTAGTAGTTTGCTTTAGACTAACGGTCTGGCCTGAACGCTCGCCTACCTTTGCTGTTACCTCGCTGCTGTTGTATAACATTGCTGCAATACCATTATCCGGTGTTGCCATCCATAAATGCTCTTCGTAATACGGCCAGCCCTGTGCATGGTTGTGCTGGCAACAACGGCTGCTAAAGGGATTCATCATTAAAAAAGCGCCTTCATTCTGTATGCCAGGTGCATGATCTTTACTATCGCTAACCACCATATTAGGTGCAGTTAAATAGCGCAAGCCTTTAAAGTCGGGCATCACTGCGGCAGGATATGTGTTGAAAGCAACATCCTCGCAATTGTCCGCCCACATTGGATCTCCGGTGATGCCGGTAAGTATTTCATCGGACGCCATTTGCTCTACCATGCCGCATGTTTCTACTGCCTGCCGCGGGTCGGTAAACCCTTTCCTTGCATTTTCATCTGCACCAAACATGCCGCCCGGCACTTGCCCATAAATATTTCTAATCAAATAAAAATCATTGTAAGTAGCTCTTAAATTAGCCGTATCCTTTGTTTGCATATAGTAGGTAGCAGGCTCCCTGAAACATTGTGCAACATTTACATTATGCCAATTGGGTAAATTGTTTGCCTGCTCCCAATTAGCGGTATTTCGGTGAATTTTATTGCCAAGATCCAACAACGATTTCTCACCGGTGTGATCGTACAGCCAATAGATACTGTAAAGATTATCCCCGCCCCGGCTGTTTTCCCAATATGTTCTGAGAAGAAGGCTATCCGGCACAGTCGCCTGCCATTTAAAATATTTTCCCATAAATGGAATTACCCTCGCATCGTTACTATATTCATAATAAGATTGCAGGCACCAAAGCATAAGCATGTTGGGCCACAGATCGGGTATTTTTACAATTTGGTTCTGTTGATTTCTTTCAACCTGCCCCGGCCCGAAGAAACCATCCGGGCGCTGGCTTTGGAAAACTTTTTCTAACCATAATTTAGTTTCATCAATAATTTTTTGGTCTTTTAAAATATAACCGAGATCACCATATCCTTTTAACCAATATGGAACTTCTTCCCAACCATGATCGCCTTGCCCATTACCGCTAAACCAGGCATTATTTTTTTTATCCAGCCACGCGCTTATTTCACCAAGCTTTCCTGTTAAGCCATCTCTTTGTAATTCCAAATATTTTAAAATCCATCCTTGCGGCTTGATCGTTCCTACCGGAAGCTTAATAAAGTATAGCGGCTTTAGCGGAGCTTTGTTGCTTACATAATATTTGTTGATGGAAGCTGTAGAAGGGCGTTGCTGAAGGGTTACTTTTAAATCATCTTTTTGTGCGTGAAGGGAAGTGGAGCAAAGGAGTAGGGCAGATAAAATTACCTCACCCCAACCCCTCTCCTTCAGAGAGGGAACGAGATTATTAAATATCTTTTTTAAAAATCTTATTGTTATCATTATCAACTTATTTAAACCTCACCCCTCCAAAGGAGTTCTTTGGACAATTCCTCTCCTGAAGGAGAGGGCCGTGATGTATTAGCGAGATTATTTAAAACTGTCTAATTTACTAAACCTTTATCTTTTTCAACTTATCACTTTTTAACTGATCTCTTACCAGCCATAATACTCATAACCATTAACTTTTCAACTCATAACTCACTCCTCACTCCGGCTCCGTTAACCAAAAATCAAATGGTTTGTTCCTGTTACTCACCAACGTTCCATTTTCAATTTCCAAAGGGCCAACTTGTATTGATGAGCGCCTTTCGTCAAATGGATAAATACCATCTTCACGCATGTGTGCATCAAAGTGGGTTTTTCTGCCGGGATGGGTAAAATAAAAAACATAGGCTTTATTGTTTACGACAATTACGTCGCCATGTGCGCCACTTGGTGTATCATCACTTCGCTTTGATGCGCTGTCTAATATCAATCCTTGCTTCTCCCATGTACTTGCATCTTTGGAACGATAGACACGCATTCCGTGCCACTCGTCTGTAAGCATCCAATACCAATCGCCAAATTTGAAAATCTTAGGGCCTTCCTGCACTGATTTACCCAACACTGGTTTAGCATCAAAAGTCCATTTATATAAATCTTTGCTTTGCGCAAGCATTATGGCGGCATTCTTTGCATCGTCTTTATACCACATGCGCCACGTGCCATCGGGCATCTTCATAAGAGATGCATCAATTACGTTATTTGACGAAAGTTTGAGGAAGCTAAGAAACTTCCAGTCCCACAAATTTTTACTTACATAATGTGCAAGCCTGGCCTCGCCTCCCCAATGAATACGAACGCCTTTTATGTACACAACGAACATGTGGTATTCGCCATTTTGATATACAATGTCAGGCGCCCAAAAGGTATTACGGCCTTTCTCAAATTCCAGGTCTAACGTTCCCCGATAGACGAAAGTTTGCCCGTTATCTTCTGCCGATGCAATCCCTATATCATTGCCATAACAATAAGCCACATCAGGAGCTTCAGTATTGGCACGCCTTTGAGAATATAACATCCACCATTTTTTTTCTTCCCTGTTCCAAATTAACACAGGATCAGCAGCCCCGTCGGTCTCCGGATCACGGAATAAGGGCGCAGGAGCGATGTGGTTTTTAGGGATATTAGTTTCATTTGCTTGTGCCTGGGAAGGGCCAATAACAAAACATGCAAACAAAATATACAGTCCTAAACATTTCATGAGATACACATTTCTTCCGGAATTATTTCATCATTATCAACCTTCTTATTAAAAATATAACATGAAGTTTTAAGTACCTGGCTTATGTAAATGTTGCCGTTCATTTTAATGCGTTAGAATCATCCTTCACACTATACAATTTTTCATTGGCTTGCCTGAGTTTATCGATTGGCATCTTCATTACTTTTCTGTCATAGGTCATAAAGCCATTTACCTCACCTTCAACATCTGTTGTTTGTGTGTAAACTGCGGCTGATAAGCCTTGCGGGATAAGCTCTTCCAGTTTATCAATTAAAGTATTGTAGCGCATGAACAAACTATCGTTGCTTTTAAAACTTTGATATCCCCAGTTTTTTTCCTGCCAGGTATGTCCGTCAAGAGGTAAACCAAGGCCGCCAAATTCCCCGAGTACCAATGCTTTCTTTGCGCCGAAAACATCTGGCCTTGGCATAGCAGGATCAGGATAATTGTGCAAGTCTTCGATATCGCCAACAGGATAAAAATTACCACCACTTGCACTGTTGACAAGCCTTGACGGATCTCTTTCTTTTGTCCAATTCGCAATTTCAACTGTTTTGAATTGACCCCAGGCTTCGTTGAAAGGCGTCCATACTACAATGCACGGATAGTTATAAAGTGCACTTATAATTGCGTTCCATTCTTTGCGATAGTACCCTTCGCTTTCAGGTGTACGCTCCCTGTCAGTTGCCCGTCCCAGCACGCCTGGGCGGTTCTCCCAATGGTTACCAAGGTCGCCGCTTGGCATATCCTGCCACACTAACATTCCCAGCATATCACAGTAATAATACCAGCGTGCCGGCTCTACTTTAATGTGCTTGCGAATCATGTTGAAGCCCATCTCTTTGGTTTTTTCTATATCGAATTTTAAAGCGGCATCGGTTGGCGCGGTGTATAAACCATCTGGCCACCAGCCCTGGTCGAGCGGGCCGAACTCAAATAAAAATGCATTGTTCAACATCATCTTTTGAATACCATTTTTATCCGGGGCTATGGAAATTTTACGCATGGCAAAATAACTCTTTACTTCATCTACCACTTTACCTTTACGCTTTACCGTTAGTTTGAGATCGTATAAAAAGGGATGTGATGGAGACCAGGCTTCAGGATCAGGAATGGAGAGCATAAGCGAAGTATCCGTGCTGTTTTTTTCCGCAATTTTTTCATTGCCTTTCCAGGCGGAAATATTTATTTCATCACCTGGTTGCAGGTTTTGAACCGACGTGTTTACGGTGAGTGTCTTATTATCAAGATCAGGTGTTTGCTTTGTATATGTAATATATGTGTCAGGAACAGTTTCGAGCCAAACAGTCTGCCAGATGCCGGTTACTGGTGTGTACCAAATGCCACTTGGATCTACCACTTGCTTTCCATGCGGCTGGGGACCTTGATCTGTTGGGTCCCATACGCGAACGGATAAACGCTGTTTCGATCCCTTTTTTAGTGCATCAGTGATATCAACAGTGAAGGGATCATAACCACCTTCATGTGTGGCAATTTTGTTTCCGTTAATATATATATCACTTCTCCAATCAACTGCACCAAAATGAAGAAGGACTTTTTTATTCTTTAATTTGGAAGGAGTATTTATGGTAGTTTGATACCACAGGATACTGTCTTTCCCAACTGTTTTACCAACACCTGATAAGGCAGACTCCACCGCAAAAGGAACGAGAATATTGCCGTCGAAAACATTTGGAATGCTTTGATCTCCGGATACAGGAACT
>JBBPZF010000029.1:0-14603 GCA_038199105.1 Chitinophagales bacterium
AGCTTACTTACACTGCTGGTAATGTTGCTGTGCCATCCGCCGCCGGTTGTTTGCCCGGGTATTCCGGATATGGCAAACCTCGTTTGCGCTACTTCGTTGTTATTGGGGTCTGCCTGGCCTAAATAAGGTTCTTCTTTGGCCGCCCTTGAAGTTTCCATGGTGCTTTCGTTTACCGCATTATGGGTTTCTTCGGTAAGTATCATTCGCACATTTTGTTGGTAATCCCTCACAAAATAATCATACGATGCACCCCCTCCGCCCCCTGAAGGGGAAACAAAAACTGGCGCAATAAAAAAAATCCTGAGTTAAAAAAACTCAGGACAGCAATACTTTTTTTATTCATACAATCTCAAGGTAGCTGGGGACAGATGGAAAGTTATTCTTTATAGAATCTCTCTTCTTTAAAATCCCAGCGAACATGTGGATTTAAATACCGGGGGTCATCTGCTGACAATATTACTTTTTGATGCTCTACATGAAAATTTTTTTTGCCACTATAGTAATCCTCAATTCGTTCTACCAAACTATGTTCATCCCAAACCGCAGAACGTTCTAATCCTATACACTCCTCTGGTGGCGCTTTGTATTCCTTGCCATCATTATAAAAGATTGTACAATCTTCATAATTACCTAAGCTTTGATTAAACTGTGGTGGTATTTTATCAATTTCCGTTTGAGTTAATTCCTTAAAACCAACAATTTCAAATATGCCTTTTGAAATTATAGATCTATAAATTACAACATAAAAGATAATTTTACTCTTTATAATATATTCTATCGAAGGCATCTCTGTATCAGATTTAATTAATAAATCATAAATCCCTATACGAAAACCTAAAAGCAGCCTTCCAAAAATAAATCTGTTTCCTGATAATTTTATTTTTACGATTGAACCTTCTTTGAATCGTTGTCTTTTCTTTTTCTCCATATTTTAAGATTATTTACCCGCAGGGCTATTGTTAGGTAATGGTCCAAATTCTGAAACTGCTGCTTCATCATATACATGTCTTAAAGGATTTTTTTTGCTGACTGCTCTTATCTTATTTCTTGAATTCCCCCCATCTGATTGGGCGCCGCCGTGGTTATCTATCAAATGTTGCTCCCTACCTCTCACAGCCGCTTCGTCAACAGAAAAATTATCCACTTGGGCAGGCGCATAACCTTCGCCACGTAAAATACTATGCCCTGCATCTCTTGCTGCCGCCGCTGCTCTTGCGTCACTTGCTGTTGGTACATCACCTGTATATGTTCCTGAAGTCCTGCCGGAATATGCGCTGGTTGTACCGTCAGGTTTAACAAGAGTTTTTGTATAGGTTACATAAAATATTTTTGGCTTAGTACTTTCTTCATTGTCTGGAGACCTAAATTTAAGATATGGTAACGGCTTAGGTTGGGGATATCCCAATCGTTTATATAATTGATCCGGGGTGAGCTCCTGTCCGGTTTCAATTGGAGATAAAGTGAAATAAATTAATAAGCCGGCCCTTTTTAGCAATCCTTTGAACAGTTGCTTCGTTCCGCTTTCTAATGCTTTTTTAATCAAAGCATCAGCAACTTTATGTTCAGCTATTTTTCCACCTAACTTTAGAGATTGAGTTGCAATGGTAGGTAATAATCTGGTTAATTCTTTAGATGCTAGTTTCCCTCCTTGTTGTAAAAAAGAACCGTTCCAAAACCCACCTGGCGTTGGCACACCTTCCAATCCATCCAAATCAATATTTAAAATAGGATCATTACTTGCATATTGATAAGGCGTCAATTCAGTATAATCATCAGTCAATGGATCAAGCTGGGGGAACCTTCCTATCTGCGGGTCATAATTCCTAAACCCGTAATCATACCAATCCAAATCTGCTTCATATATTAACTCTTTATCGTTGTATAAATTCTTATTGTCAATATTACCTTCATTGGGGTCAGGTAATTTTTTACTGCTAATCCCTGCAATCTTCAACCCGAAAGCATAATAATGATCTTCTTCTATAATCCTTCCACGGGTATCACTAACTGTAAAGTCATCAAAGTAAACCGGCTCAGCGCTTTCATTGCTTAAGTAAATATATGCAAAGCCATTCTTTGGCGCTTTTGTATTAATAGGTAATACTAAAAGTGGTGCATTATCCCCCTGTTGTGAAACCCTTACCGCCATGCTGTTTTCCGCTACGTAATTAAACCGTTCGTCAAAGAATACGATGGTCATGTATGCCTTGGGGTTAGTACCGCTTGCATTGCTTGCATCAGGGGCTGTCTTACTTACAAAAAATGGATCAGCATTTAATTGTGTTGATATAGGTGCCGTATTTCCTTTTGCTAAACCTGTTGCCGGGCTGCCCAGTATAGATTGTATTAGTGCGGTTACAATGCTGCTTGTAAGATTATTTCCAGTGCCATTTGTTACAGGATTTTGGTAATAATATTTTGCAGTAGCATTTAGCTGGTCGCCCGCCATTACTTTTAATAAAACATTGGGGCCTGCCTTTTTTGTAAGTGACCCGAGCTTACTTACACTGCTGGTAATGTTGCTGTGCCATCCGCCGCCGGTTGTTTGCCCGGGTATTCCGGATATGGCAAACCTCGTTTGCGCTACTTCGTTGTTATTGGGGTCTGCCTGGCCAAAATAAGGTTCTTCATTGGCCGCCCTTGAAGTTTCCATGGTGCATTCGTTTACCCCATTATGGGTTTCTTCGGTAAGTATCATTCGCACATTTTGTTGGTAATCCCTCACAAAATAATCATACGCCCCGCGGCCTCCTCCAACTCCTCCAGGGGAGGAGGGTAAATCCATATTGCCATCTATCGTTAATCCATCAAAGCCATTACCCACGGAAGTGGCAGTTACCGCACGTATTCTGCCTTCTTCAAAATTTATATACTGTAATACATCGCCCTGGTAAACAAATTCATTAATGTAAGTAGTAGTGGTGGCTGTTCCTGTTTGCGGTGTAAATTTTTTCTGCAGCTTATTGCCATCGGCATCATACACTATTTGTATAGTGCCTTTGCCGGTAATATTTATCATCTCCGGCTTATCCAGAAAGTTATACGTAATGCCCCCAACCCCTAAAGGGGTGCTTGTGCCACCATTTGCGTTAATGGCTCCTTTATTAAGGTCAAGAATTAAATTGCCATTGTCATCGTACACATAATCATCTGCCCCGTTTCCGCCGTCTTTAAAATCGCCAAACATTCCATTGGTGGTAGTAAGAGGAGTTCTGTCATCCACCTTTGTAAGCTTATTAGTATAAGGGCTGGCGACAGAGCCATACAAATAATGTAAATCATCAATGATTACAGGCGCAGTTCCGCCCGGTACCACTCCTTTTTGAAGCATATAGGTGAGGTTGCCATTAAGGTCGTATTCAATGTTTCCGGTAGGGCCGGCGCCTTTCACGGTGAAATCCATTTTACTGTTATCCCAGGTAGCGCCGGTTGTTTGCCTTTCTTTAAAGTCCGCTCTACTTAACCTGCCTGCATTATCATAGGAGTAATCGTATTTTCGTTGCGCATCATCACCCTGTGTATTCCAGAGTATGCCTGCCACATGCCCGTCCAGCTTAGTTCCGCTAAACACTCCATCTGTTTTATCATAGCCGAGATCCATACCAAAAAAGTTTGCCCACTTGTCATAACCTGATCCTTTGAGGGAATAATTTCTATTGATGCCGGTAATATTATTTTGTATATTATAGCTATAAGTCAGGCCTTCCAATTCATTTTTACCTGAGCCTGTGTAGCCGGGGTCAAGGTGCTTTGTTTTTAGCCGCCCCATGTCATCAAGATCGTAAGCAGCAATCGTCTTAAAGCCATTACTGCCATAGTTTTTTTGTAGGCTGGTAACCCTTCCTATTTTATCAAATAAATTTTTAGTAAGAATGCTGAAATTGGCGTAGCCGGTATTTGCGGTGGTATGTTTTGTATGCGTGCTTAGCAGCCTTCCATCCCAATGGTATTGAAGTGTGGTGACATCTTTACCACTTTTATAATTGTCCTCAATGCTTTGTATATGCCTTCCCTTTTCATCGTAGTATTCAGTAGAGGTAAGGAAAGTGTTTGTGCCCAAAACCCTTACCATGCTGCCGGTGGGAAAACTCAGGGTACGCTTACTCGTTGCTATGGGTATTACATTAGGGTCGCTGTTGTTGTAAGCGGTTGTATTATCAAAATTGCCATCAAAAGGTTTGGCGCCTGTGTAAGAGTAGTCATCATAAAACAAATACTTAACAATCGTATTCTTTGTTGTATTGGTTAAGTCAACAGGGAGAATGGGATTCTTGTAAGTGGTAGTGGTTACAGTAGTGCTTTGAACCGCGGATGGATTTATCTGGGCTGTAAAAGCATCATTGGTACCGCTCGTAAATCCAGGAAGAAATTCGATGCTGGTTTGCGCTTCATACAATGTTATCGTTGTTACCCTGTTATCTATAATAAGGTTGGTTACCGGCTGGTTTGCATTCACGACAGTTACCGGCGTTGATACTATTGCATTGTCTATATCTGCCTGTAGTTGAGCATTTGTTTTACCAATCGGTCTGTAAAGAGTGGTAATGGCAAGCCGGTCGAGGTCATCATATAAATTGGCTGTCCATTCAGCATTGGGAGTTTTTGCCAGTTGGTTTCCATCCTGCATAAATACCACACGGTCACGTATATCATACATCATATTCAGGGCTTTTGCACCTGGCGCTTTTTTTAAGATATTCCTGCCTTTATCATCATATTCATAGCGAAAGCACAATTCGCTTAAAACCTGCTGCCCGTTGGTTCCTGCAAAAGACCATGCATTGGCATCAAGGTATTTTACTGCTTCGGGTTGCAGCCTGTATCGCAATAGCCCAAAATCATCATACACACTATACACGCATATCCATCCCACATGTGCTACTGAGGGAGCTGGGCTTATTTGTGTTTTGGTAAGAATTAATTGCCCTGATTTATTAGTGTACTCAATTACCTGTTTGCCATATTCGTCAAGGTGCTTTGTTTTTATTAAGGTATATGCAGGGTATGCACCCGCATCAACAGGGATATCACCAGGAAGATACCCAATATTAAATATTTGCACATTATCCGTGAGGTCATTCAAATCATAAACCTCAGTGTTACCAGCACCTGCAGCCCAGGATGTGCCGGGCGACTTTACATTGGTAACCCTGTTGAGTGGGCTGTTTTCAAAAGTGGCCTGGGAGAAAGGAGAAGTTTCATTGTAAATGGAAGAATAATATTGCTGCTGTTCTGACACCTGTGTTGTTTTATATTTTCCCGATTGTGTCGCAGTTGTATAAGGCAGGTATTGGTTTGGCTCCCGCCCATAAATATCATATTGCGAGAACTGCACAATATCGCCCCACAAATTACCGGAAGCAGGCACTGCTGTTTCGCGGCTTACTTTTTCAATCGGCCTGCCAAGGCCATCGAGGTAGGTAGTTGTTTGCAGTTTGGAACCTATAGGTAATTGATCAATGGCTTGCCAGCTGTTTTGACCGGTTATTAAAACGTCATGCTCACGAATATAATTTATGTCTTCCCAGTTTTGGGAAACGATGTTAAGTGTAATGGTATTAGAGTAAATAATAGTTCCACCCGTAATTGTTGTTTTTCTGCGGTAATAAGTTGTTTGTGAAAGAGGAGCGCTTACATTGTAGGTAGCACCTGTGCCAACCACAGTTATTGTACTTGTAAAAAGAGGTGTTGTACTTTGTTCCCATGAATAGGAAATGCCGGTATTGCCGGCGTCTACAGGTATTAAATTTCCCGGTACCTGCGTGTAAGAGAAATTATTAAGGCCGCTTGCCGTGGCAATATCATAAGGATTACTTTGTGCGAAAAGATTTGCGGTAAGAAATAATAAGCCGAAGTTTAGTATAAATAGTTTATAAACCTCACCCCGGTTCCTCCCAAATAATCGGAAGGGAATAGAACCCTTACATAGGGAAAGATTTAATAGTATGATAAGTTTTTTCATAACTTTTCTAATGATATTGTTTGAGCGCCAGATTTTCATCAATCATTTTTATACTTTATTTTAACAGGCAATATAACAGGGTTACCGGGCGGCACTACGCCTCTTGTAAGGCTCAGGTAACATTTCCCGTCTGTTGCTATGCGTAAATTCCAGCTATCGTTTGGCAGTAAATAATAGATTACCTGTTGTTCATTTACCGGTATATAGCTGCCGTCAATGGTTCCTATCCATTGCTCGCTTGCCCAATCAAGATTGCTGTTGTGGTATAGTATCAATTCAAATTCCACACTGTCAGGTGTATCCTGGTGTAAATAAGATGAGGCAACCGTGAAGCCGTCAGAAGTATTCGGGGTGAATATGCCGGAAGTTGTTGCTGGTATGGGACCGGTTACATAAAATTGTTTTACCGGCAAAATATTTACAGAAAATACTACTGCTGCCGTTGCGGAAAAGTAAATGGTTATTAAAAGTTGTTTCATAAATAAATTTTTATAAAGGGTATGATCCTCCGGTTAACCCAATGGTGTATCCCGCGGGGGGAGTTGGCCCGCTTACTAAGCGCACATTATATGCTCCATAGGTTGAAATAATAACTTCCCAGGTACGCCCATTTTCTGACATACTGAGTGTGCGGCTTCCAGACGGCCTGCAGGCCCCATTTACGTTGGCTACGGTATTAGTCAGGCTCCAACTTGTAGTGCCTGAATTTGATTGAAAAACAATATAGAAATTCACTGTGCCACCTGAATTGTAAGGGCTGCCTGCCACCACTGTAAATCCGGGAGCAGATGAGAAAGAACAACTTGCGGGACATGCAGCAGTATTCACTCCCATGTCAACCCATTGCGTTTGGTTATAAGAAGAGCTGTTAGGGTTTACATCTTTCAACAAAATTAATTGGTGGCCTGTATAAGCTCCATTCGACTGCTGGCATTGAGTAGGCGCTGTGCTGTCACCCTGCCACTGCGGGTTAGTATCAATTATACAACTTGCATTGCCAGGGAAATTTGCCAATGCCTGCCCATTGGCTTCTACATCATCCAGGGCCAATGTGTCGGCATCGGGCTGGTCAACTATAGAGGTATATTTTCCATACGGTATTGAGTAGGTATAAGCGGTTCCTTTAGAGCCGTCATCGCAGCCTTCTTTGTAAAAAGTTTGACTTATAGCAGGGCTATAAAATATTTTTTTGCATATGCCATAAGAGTTTGCAAAGTTCTGGCCCATTGCATCCAATTCGGCCTGCACTTTTTGATCCACATCTTCCTGGCTAATTGTGGAGGTATATTTTGAATCCGGAATCGTGTAGGCAGTATCAACTCCCTGGTATCCCGCGGCACAATTGGTTTTTGTAAACACTTCAGAAACTGCCAGATTATGATAGGTGGCAGGGCAACCCCTCACTTTACTTTTGAGATTATATTCGTACATTTTTACAACACTGGACTTTTCATCTTTTATAAATCTTAACCGTCCCAACTCATCGTGTTCATAATAAGTAATCCTGTTGTTTTCATCGCATTCGGATGTTTTACCAATTAATGGGTCATAAGTTACAGTCCTCATCCGCGCATTTTTTGGATAAAGCCTCACCTCATCAATATTTGCGTTTCCACTAATAGTTATTGACGGCGTATTAGCTGCTATGCTATATTCGTAATATACAAATGCGTTAATGTTGGTAGCGGTTTTTACCAAGGTTGCGTTAGGTGAAACACTAACAGTATTTGTTGACCAAAAGGAAACAATATATGGTTTAGAACTATTTACGGCGGACGTTATTGAATTAGAGGTAGACAATACAAAAGAAGTGGTTCCGGTGACACCCAAAGTGTAATTGTAAAAAGGGGTTCCAGTTATTTGCCATCCAGTTAAGTTGGGTGTCTCAAAACTTGTATAAGCACTTTTATCAAGTATGGCATCCGCATTTATTACAGATGCCGTTACATATTTATTATAATAATCGTAAATATTAGTAACGGTGTGGCCGCCTTCGTCTTTTATTCCAATTAAATTACTATTAAAATTATCATAAGTAAGCGTTTGGGCAGTCGTATAAGGAGCGCTGCTAAAAGAAGCTGAGGTTACCGGCGCCACAAAACGCTTAACACGGGTAGCCGAAGGAACAATGTTACCATTTGCAGCAGCGGCATAATCTGTTATTGATTCACCCGTGTAATATGGCGTTGATGAACCATTTTTTGTATAAAAGGTTGTATTCTCGTAAGGCGTATTAATGATATTATTTTGTTGTAATAAAGCGTTATCATAGCGAATCGTTTTGTAATTTTTGTCACCGTTACTAAGCGTTGTTGTAATGCTGCTCACCTGGTAATTGTATGGGTCATATTGGTAATCGGTTTTGGTTTCCAGGTATTGCGATGGAACTCCTTTTTTAAATATTCTTTCATAAGTAGTGTGAAGTTCGAGCCTGCCGCTGTAAATGTTGTAAGGGTCCACCAGCATCTTTTCTGGAGAAATGGTTTTATCCTGGTGAGTTATTATACTATAGTTTGCCGGAATTTTCCAATCAGTTTCTTTTTGAGATGCGCTTGCAGTTACCAGGCATTTTGTACAATTAAAATTAAGTATGGAACCTTTTATGTAAAATGGATTTTTTATGTTAGTGGGGTCATAAATGTTTTCAGTTTGTTGAACAGGGTTACCGGAAGCATCATTTATAGTAATCTTTTTAGTTAATCCGTAAGCCCAATACGGAAACCGCTGCTTCATAGAAAAAGAGGGATTGGAAAGGACCCAAACAGGATAATCAGTTGAAGTTGTAAATTCATAAACGGTGTTACCATTTACACTTTTATTATTAAACACTTCAACCCTTCCAAACTGTACCGGCAGGGGATTGGAAGCATTTAAATCAGAATTGTAGTAGATATCTGTAGTGGAACTCTTAGCAGGATTAAGTAAACAATCTACAACAAAACTTACAATGGCTGTAATAGCATCTATAATTACAGCAGCGGGTCCTGTAGCACCTGCCGCAAATTTAACAATGTCTAAAACCACTAAGAAATCGCTTACAACCGATACTACTTTTGAAGATATCACCAGCAACTCCTGCCCTAAATTAAGGCTGGTTATATTATCCCTTGATAAAATTCCGGGATATTTATAGGTATAGTCGCAGGTAAAGTCTATTGGCAAATATGGAAACTTAAACTTGTAATACTTATCCTGCGGTTTATAATAGTTATCAATGGAAAGAAAATTAAGCGAGGGGGTTACTCCCCAAAGTGAAGATTGAGTGTTGTTAGCATCTAATGAATACTGGTAGTTTGTAACAATTGGATTGTTACAATTATTAGCATATCCTCCATCGGTTAAAGTTGTTGTTAGCACATGTACTCCACCTGTGTAACTATTCTGGTTGTTTGAATAAAATTTATTTTGCTCGTAATCATAGTTTAATGAACCTCCGGTGGGGTAAGTTATTTGCTTAAGCAATCCATTTTTTGCATAGCCGGGTTTAGGAATTGAAACAATTCCAGAAATGTTGTCTTGTAAAAAACACAAGCCCTTTAATTGCACGTTTTTTAAATCTACAAGTGGCTTGGTCAGCGATAAAGGAGTACCATTAACTTCCTTGCTATTGTAACCATTATAGTATCCCCAAATATCTTTTAAATGCAAGAAGGGAGGAGGCACAAAATCGTCAGGCGAACTTGAGCCTAAAAAGTAATCAAATAAATAAGGATGATCCTCAGCTTTTAAATCTACCCCAATTTTTTTTACTGACTTAAGAAATAAGCGGGCTGAGCTCTTTTCGTAGCTACTAACAGGGTTTCCAAAACGGTTTAATATCACGTAGCCTGTATTAAAAATATATTTCGAAATATACCTGTTTTGGTACTTTATATCAACGGAGGAGAGTATTTTTCCTCCATTTAAATCAATTCTGAAAGCGCCATAATTAAATAAAGCCTGGTGACCATCCGGATAAGTAATTGATGCAATTTTAGGTGACCTGCTGTAAGAAAATGAATGGGTAATGATTGAATAATTCTTTGGATCATAGTAAGTGATTGACGCTCCCGCATCGGCCTGAATTACCTCAGTATTGTAAGTAAACGATACTGCTCTTAAAGGGATGATATGTGGGTCTATTATTGCCGATAAATACCAACCATTAATTACGTAAGGATTTTTGATAGATACATCAGGAAAAGATGACTCAAAAGCTACCCTTCCGCTTTTTAATTTTGGCTGCTTGTATGTTGCATTAAGTTTTTTATCGCAGTATTGCGTTTTTAATACCTGGGATATATCGTGTTCTGCAAATTTATATATTAGTCCGTTTTCATCCTGAACAAAAAAGGTATCTATTGTGGTGCGTATCTGCTGGCTCAACGTCATATCTTTCATCTTGCACCACACTTTCAATCTGCTATCGCCTATTAATGTACCATCGCATGTATTCGGAGTAACAGTAGTGTCTAATGTGTTTTTATTTAAAACAAACATTCCTGTTCTTCCATTAAAGGAGAAAGAAAAATAATCAAGCTCACGATCTTCTGCAACAATATTGTGCTGTTTATAAAGATGATTTTTATCCTTAAATATCGGGTAAGTAGTGAGTGAAGATGGGCAACCAGGATCATAAGAGACATTAAAATGACTATATAAAAAACCATTAGGATATTTTTTTAAATCATCTACTTGCTCAGGAGTGTTATAAATGTAAGCTTTTTGATCATCCGGTTCCCCTACCTGCATACGTGCTATTACACCACCCTGAACTAAGTTCCATCCTTGCCCTACATTCGATGCCACATCATTTACCTTTAATCCATTTCCGGAGTTATAATTCAATTCTATAACAGAATTAAGCCTGCTTTTATCATCCTGCCAGCTAAACATTGGCAGGCCAAAAGTCGCACTGCCAGTGGGTAAATTTACCTGCGCTACAGTCTTTATCGAACAAAGAACAATTAGTAATAGAATTATTTTCCGCATAATTTAAAAGATAAAATTATATGAGCGACTTAGATTATTTAAGGCTTGCTAATTATTTTTCTATGTTTAATTTGGAAGCTTTCTCCAACTCCTCAATCCTCTTATTCTGCTCAATCACAATCAACGTCAACTCCTCAATTTTTTTAAGCAGCAGCGCTTGGTTATCTCCTAAGTCAAGCCCATCTTTTTCAACATCGGCGGCAGAGGGCATTTCAGGTAAATGTTTATTGAGTTTTATAAACTGCTCCAGGGAGTCGAGAGTGGTCATTTTGTAAGAGGGTTCAAAAACGTAATCGGGCCACGTGGTAGGGCCGTATATGGCGACCTTGGCTTTTACAAAAACGGCAGTGCCATTTACGGCAAGTACATTATTAGAACCCATATTAGTTATTGTATTAGCATCCTGGGTACCAATAAATACATTTCCATTTACGCTCAGCTTTGCTGCAGGTGTTGAGGTTCCAATTCCAACGTTTCCATTATAGGTAATTGTAAGTCTTTCTGAAGGCGTAGTTGGACCGGTATAAAATCTTATCGCATTATTAATTCCGGTAGTTGATCGCGGAACTAACAATAAATCTCCGGCAAGTCCCGCAGGCCCGCCCGTGTTAAGTGAGCCAATAAAAGCATCGGTTGAGTTTAAGTTAGTGAAAGATGTATTTATTATACCCATTCTAACACTTAGGTTTCCAGATGAATTCAGTGGTATGGTTCCACCAACGCGCGTATCGCCATATACATCAAGTTTTGCTAACGGCGTTGAGGTGCCGATTCCTAAGTAGCCAGTATTAGCCATCAATCTCATTTTCTCGGAAGGGGCACCAAAAGCTGTATAAAACAATAGATCAATCTGATCCCAACCCTGACCATTTGAATTTCCCGATAGCCCTGCCCATGCATAATTATAGCTAGTTGTTGAAAATTTTAGTGTTCCCATTAGATAGCTAGCAAAACTGTTACTTGAGATAAGAACGCTTCCATTTTGAACGTGTAACTTTTCAAGTGGGATTGTTGTTGCTACCCCAACATTGCCGGTGTTACTGTTATAAATATTAGAACCCGAAGTCGTCCATTGGGCATATGACTCAGTAGAAGCCAACATTAGCATTAAAATTGCCGCTATTAAATTTTTCATGTGCTTATTTTCTTTAATTTTTAAAATTTATACCCTACTCTGAACACAATCGGCAGTGTAACCGGTATATGTTGATTCGCAAGCAGATCATACAGTAGTTTCATCTCCCCTTTCACCTTTTTACTGATTTTATACTTTTTACTTAAGCCAATTAAAGCGCTTCGTTGCCATGCTTCGTAATCTTTCAATTGTTCTATGGTTTTAAAAGCGGCGTTGTAATTCATTTCATAGCCACCGCTTATAAAAAATGAACCCTTTATTTTATAGTCTGCATAACTTCTAAATCCAATTCCCTGGTGAGTAATTGAGATATGCTGAATACTGCCCATACCCATTTTGTAACTGATGCCTATTCCAACTACGCTTTTATCATTTAACTTATAACCTAACCCTACACCGACATTAGCGGCAGATGGGAGAAGATTATTAGTTTTAGAAAATTGCACATCGGCAGTGTATTCTAATCTTTTTAAAAATGATTTTGCCTTTTGCGAATTAGGCTTAAAGTTGGGCATTTCGGGATCAGCACCTCCGCTGCCACCAAACTCATTGATCTTATCTTTTAATTTATTTAATTCAGCATGGGCGGCTGCAAGATTCTGTTGTATCTGGGCCTGGGCCGCGGCTCCGCCAGATGCTATTCTTTCTTGTATTAATGATTGTACCGAACTACGTGTTTGGAGACCTGCAAGATTCTGTGCGGAGCCATAGTTATCAGGAACTCTAAAGAGTAATGCCAACTGACCATTTTCCTTCATAAACTTTTGAAAAGCAGGTAGTTTGTTTAGTAAAGACAATGCTTTTTGCTCTACCTTCTTTGGGTCTTTCAGCATCTCTTTGTATTCATTAACCTGTGCTGAATAGTAATGCGCAGTTTTGCTTAGTTTATCATATTCTTTTTTTAGGCCATTTGGCAGTTTTGTATATTTAGAAAGTATATCCTTTAGCTGATTTTTTCTTTCAGCAATAAATGCTTTTATTTTTTCTGATTGCTGTAGTTTGTCTTGTAACTTATTAAGGCTTGCCAGTGGCTCTTTTACTTTATCCCCTATGCCATTAAATTGTTTTAAAAAAGACAATGAGGTACCGAGACTGTCGAGGTAGGGATTGTATTCGCCACCCGCGATTTTAGTGATTCTTGCGGTTTTGCTTTTTAATTTCTGTGAGAACTCATTATATTTTTCATTAGCATCAGCAATTACATTTTCAGAATTTAATTTTTGTAATTTTTTCTGTAGCTTTTTTTCCTGCTTTTGAAACCTCGCCAGGTATTTTATTGACTTCTTTGTAAGTTGCTCATCAACTGAGCTTATTTTCTTGTCAACTTTTGAATAATATTTTCCGGGTAATTTTTGAACATTTTGAACGACACTATCCGCATCCTGTGCTTTGCTATGGGTAGCAATCAGGCAAAGTATTAGCAGTAAGTAAAAATGTATATTTTTCACTTTTGGTGTTTGAATAAATAAACTAAGGAGAGAGGAGATTGAATAGTTTGGTGAGCCAAAACTATAGTTAATATTTAATAATTAAAACGTAAAGACACTCTATTATTCTTGCGTATTTTTACTGTCGGTATTCCAGCAAGTAAATTTTTAAGACTGTCGCAAATTGTGTAAACGGAAGATACCAACTAAACCAATCAGGTAATGAATTACTGATAACTGCTAAAGGAATTAAAAGATTTAAATTAAAAACGAACACACTCCTTCTACCTTTAATAATTAACTTAATTTCGCGTTTCATTTCAATCAATGAGTGACGAAATAAAACATGAATGCGGCCTCGCCTTCATGAGATTACGCAAACCTTTTTCTTATTACCGGCAAAAATACGGGACTGTACTTTACGGGCTTAATAAGCTGTACCTGCTGATGGAAAAGCAGCATAACCGGGGACAGGATGGCGCGGGCATTGCCACGGTTAAATTAAATATAGAACCAGGCTATCCGTTTCTCCATCGCATACGCAGCAACGCCAATCAGGCAATAGCCGACATTTTTGCACAGATAGAAAAGCAAATTTCGGAGATAGAAAAATATCATCCGGATATACAGCAACATGCAGGCCTTATGAAAGGCCATATTGATTTTTTAGGAGAGCTTCTCTTGGGTCACCTGCGCTACGGCACGCAAGGAAAAAATAATGTACAGTTTTGCCATCCGTTCATTAAACGTGATACCATTCCCGCACGCAACCTTGCTCTTGCAGGAAATTTTAACCTGGTAAATAAAGAGGAATTATTTTCTATTATTAATACACATCCTGACGAACTTGAAAGGCAAAGCGATCTTGGTGCGATGATGGATGTAATTCATCATTTCCTGGTAAAAGCCGATGAGGTATCGCCGCGTAAAGTGGATATTGCAAGCGTTTTAAAAAAATCTGTCTCCTTGTTTGACGGCGGTTTTACATTCGGTGGCCTTACCGGCAGCGGTGATGGATTTGTAGTGAGAGATGCCCATGGCATAAGGCCTTGCTATTATTACGCAAACGATGAGGTGATAGTTGCCGCCAGTGAGCGGGCAGCTATTC
>JBBPZF010000030.1:0-7383 GCA_038199105.1 Chitinophagales bacterium
AATCATATCTTTAAAAAAGGCGTTGCCATCAAAAGACTTGTCAAGTGTTAATCCAAGCCGCACTATCACTAATTTTTTTGAAGGAATAATATAAATGGATTGATCTCCAAACCCATCACAATAAAACATATCAGCAGGCGCATCCGGATACTTTGTTTGTGTAGGATGATCTTTATCAAAACCATTTAGCCAAAACTGGTAACCGTAATTTTTTAGAGTATTGGAAACAGGTGGTGTACTTGTTTGTTTTACCCACCCTTCCGGTAAAATTCGCTCACTATTCCACACGCCACCATTATAATACAGCAAACCGAAGCGTGCATAATCCCTTGCTGTAGCCATAATGTAAGATGAACCAATATAGGTACCTGAAGCGTCTGGCTCAACCAATGTCTGGTACATGCCGAGTCTATAAAACAATGCATTGAAAGGAAATGAAGCGTATTCTTTTTCACCCACCGTTTGTCTTATGATACGGGAAAGTATATTGCTGTTACCGCTTGAATAATTAAAAAATGTTCCGGGATCATGCGTCAAAGAATGATTGGCAGCAAAGTCTGCCATGTCATCTTTTTTATAAAGCATGTCGGTTACGTCACTTGACCTGGTATAGACTTCTTCCCATTTTAGTCCGCTGGTTTGTTGCAATAAATTTTTAATTGTGATGGTATGTCGTGAATCACTAATATCATTCCATTCAGGAACAGGCGCGGGTTCATCTACATTCAATTTTCCTTGTTTTACAAGAATTCCGATCAATGCTGAAGTGATGCTTTTTGCCATGGACCAGCCATACATTTTCGAGTACCGGTTGTAGTTAGGCGCATATTGCTCAGCAACAATGTGTCCGTCATAAAGAACAACTACCGCCCTTGTTCGTTGTTTTTTGCCGACAATTGGTTCTGTAAAAGCCTTTGCAACAGCTACACTAAGTTTGGTATTATCTATCGCCGCATTCGACGTATCTGCAACCATATCGCCAAAGGGCCATCCAATTGAGTCAGTGTTCGATGGCGGAATATGGAGAATTGTAAATACTTGTGATCTTAATTCTTCCTCTGTAATATCATTGATAAGCGTGCAGCCAATTCCGTTGCGATAGACAGCTTTTTTTTTCGCCAGTCCTAATAGCGAAGAAGTAACAGTGGAATCCTGCAGGTTCACTTCGTTCTTTACGAAACGTATTGGAAAGAACTTCAATTCATTTGCCTCAATATCTTTTTGCTCCCTGCCACTAACAAAAATGCAGGTACACATTTTCTTAGCGCTAAAGCCCGTCATAATGGGGAAAGAAACCCAGGCATAATAGATGATCAATAATAAAGCAACCCCTACAATGCCCAATACCATACGCCGGATTATTTTTTTCAAGTGCAAGCTAATTATTGATTAGTAAATGAAGCAACCACGAAGATAAATTGACGCAGGTAAATTATAAGTCAATGATGAGATCATCAATTTTTTGGTTAATGATGTTAGTATCTACGCCGGATAAATTTGTGTAACAAATTTAATTCGTGTAAATCCGTGTAATTCGTGGCAGAAGACATTTAAGCTTTAACTCAAATTTAAAATTATAACACATTTCCATCCAGAGGCCATTATAATATCGGTAAAACAGTTACTGCTTCTAATTGCCACGGCCTTTAGGTCAAGGACAAATAAGCGATAACCCGGGCTTTAGCTCAATTTTATTGATAAATAAATATCAATCCAAGCCTTTGCTTCTTATTTTGAGATTTAGGCTAAAGCCTTTTGATCTTAAATGATCCACGGCCTAAAGGTCGTGGCAACGACAATACCCACACTGTTCGTTTCTGGTTTTTATACACTGTTCGTTACTTCTATTTAAAAATTTGGTCGCTCACTCCCTTATTAATTTTGTACGAACTATACGTGATTTCTATTTTTCCTTTGTTGTCAGCGCTTTTAGCGATTGTGCTCTTGCGTGTCGAAGCATCATCATAGTCAAACGTAACGCCCTTGGGCATTTTATAGTCTTTTGTATTAAAGGTAAAAATAACATCATCTGGTAAACCATACGCTGTATAGCTTCCATATTTTAGATCGAGCGTGTAAGTGCCATTGTCTTTTGTGGTTGTTTGTGACTTTACTATTACAGCATTTTTTTCATCAATGTATATGGTAGAGAGTATAATATTATTTCCTTCGTCGGTGGGTAATAGTTTTAAAATTTTTACAGGTTTATTATTTACCGTCGTGTTACCGGCATCAATTACGGTGAAATCGTTTCCTGAAATGATATTGTTAAGCGTGATACCGGCTGCGCCTTTGGGAACAAAAGAAATGCCTTTTTCATTTTTTATTTTAAGCTTCGCCGGCGCTTTAAAATACACTTTTACATTTGCCTTCGGTACTTTCAGAAAAGAAACCTCGGTGGTCATAACTGCATCTGCTTCATAATTATTTACCCGGTTGAGCTTGTCTTTTACTCTTTCTAATAATGGGTTTGCATCCTGCGTGAATGCCGAAGAGGAAACAAAAAAGGAGATAAGAAAAAGGAATGAAATTATTTTCATAGGAAGTTTCAATGATTTGAACGAAGGTATGGCTGTATTGCTTTTAGGCATCTAAATTATTTGTTATCAATGTAAGCTGATGAAGCATTCGAAAAGGCTGCCGTCCGCCATTAAAAACTTTTGGAAAGTTTGTTTAGAGTATATAAGCCCACAATCTATTTGCTGAACTTACCAAAAGTTAAATAACTTAAAATTTGCCTCAGCTCAAAATATCTTTTTTATTAAAAATAAAAATAGCCCCTCCTACAAAAATGACAATGTAAGCGATAAGAATGCCGAGACTCTTCATCACCGCCGGCAAATTACTTATAGAGCCTTTTATCGTTTGTCCGTCGGCGTTAGCGCCAATATAAAAAAATCCTTTCCAGCCAAGCATGTGCGTGGTAAAGAGGTAAGGCTTTACGGTATTATCATAAATTGGAATACGCATTTCACTCAGGATGGTCAGCACAATAATAATAGAAACAGTTGCTACAATAGGTCCGATGGAATTTTCTGAAATAGATGAAAGCAAAAATGAAAGAGCGGCCACCACTACCAAAGCTACTGCTGCAAAACCAAAGGCTGCAAAATAACGCCACAGTACATCTGCTTTTTGTATTTGCACGAGTTCAAATTCTTTGGCAATCACCAGGTCGTTAGTACCGAATAAAAGAATACTTATCAATAGTGATAAAAATGCCATCCATATTAAAAGGAGTAAAGTATAAATTACACAAGCGAGGAACTTTATAAGCATCAGTTTTGTGCGGCTTAGCGGTTTTGTGAGCAACAGTCTGAGCGTTCCGGCATTTGCTTCGCCGGCAATAATGTCGCCAGCCACCAATGCCACAAGTATCGGCACGTGAATTAATAAGAGATTGAGGATGGCAAAACAGATCCAATATCCGTTGGTGATTTTTTCATAAGGAATTACCAGCGTATCGTCAATACTGCTTAAAATAAATTGCACATACTCTTTGCCATTGATCAGCAGGGCGAGCTGGATAAGAAAAACAATAGCCGCAATGGCGCCAAACGCAATATAAGTTCGTGGCTTTTTAAAAGTTTTAAATAGTTCAAACTGTAGCAGATTCCACATAAAGGTCCGGGTTTGTTAGCGATAAAAAATAGTCTTCCAGCGAATGCCTCGACTCGGCGGAAAGGATAGCCACATTATTGTTTACAAGATAATTTATGATTGATGGAATAGTTGCTTTATCTACCTGCAGATTTATTTTTTCCATAGAATTATTTTTAAGGTTAGGTTGCCACTCGCTTTTCATTAAAATTTCTTTCGCTAAAAAATTGTTTGTTGTATTGATAGTAATGATAGTCTTCGCAGGGTCTAATAACTCCGCGGCTGTTCCTTCCACGATCTTTTTTCCTTTATGAATAATAAGAATGCGGTTGGCAATTAATTCAATTTCTGAAAGCAAATGCGAGGAGATCATTACCGTTTTACCATGCTGGTGGCTAAGGTTTTTTATTAGCTCCCTTGTATCAGCAATTCCCTGCGGGTCAAGGCCGTTTGTGGGTTCGTCAAGAATAATCAAAGCAGGATCATGTATCAATGCAACAGCAATGCCTAAACGCTGTTTCATGCCCTGCGAAAATGTTTTCACTTTGCTGCCCCCTCTTTCTGAGAGCCCTACCATTGTAAGAAATTGCATAATCAAACTGCGTGAAGCTTCTTTTCCGGAGAGCTTCGATAGAAAGGCCATGTTTTCATAAGCCGTTAAATAATTGTAGAGGTCAGGCTTTTCAATAATAGCGCCTGTGCGTTTTAATATTTCTTCCCGGTGTGAAAAAAGGTCTTTATTAAAAATTGATATGCTGCCGGAAGTAGGTTTTATCAGCGTAAGCAGCATCCGTATGGTTGTTGATTTTCCAGCGCCATTTTGCCCCAGGAATCCATATACGTCTCCTTCATCTACATGAAACGAAAGATCATTAACTGCGGTAATTTCCTTAAATTTTTTGGTAAGATTTTCTACTTCAATTATTTTCTGCATGCTTATAACAGGTGTATTTTAAATAACAAAGGAAAGGGTATTAAGTTGCCTTCAGTGTAAACATTTTCATAAATGCTTTGATATATCAGAAAGGTTTCTAATTTTGCATCTCCAACTCTCTTAAGAATAATTCTACAAGATACTTTTTCAACTTTTCCATCAATATCGTTTTCGAAAGACAAAGCTTATAAAGTTTTTGTGCTGAAGGTTTATTTAGTAAGCCATCCTTATTTCCTATAATCCCCTTTTAATTTTTACTGAATACCTGTGGTCCACAAGATAGCAGTGTAAGATATTTCCTCTATTCTTTTAAAGCTCCGCTCCATGCTTATGGTTACCAGTTTTATTAACTGTAATTCATCGCTACCAAAAAATAATTACCATGAGAACTTCTACAATTAAATTTTTCTCCCGAAGAAATTTAACCACGTTTGCCATAAGCGCTCTCACACTTTTATTTACAACTGAATCCAATGCACAGGTAAGAAATTACAGTCTTGTCTATTCAGACAATATACAGGGTGGCACTGCCATGTTTGGAAACACGCTTATGGCAATTGTGGATACAGGCAGCGTAAACCTTATCAAGATGAACGGCAATAAAGATAATGGCTACAGTATATATGGTAACGACTATGAGAATATGCAATATGTAGATGTTGACGGCACTGCCGGAAATGGAAGTGTTACACGCAATTCTTCTTCAGCTGATTTAAATCTTCCTGCCGGCACCAATACGATCAAACTTGCACGCTTGTATTGGGGTGGCCGCGTAAAAAATACTGACTTCGATCTCACCGCCAGCCCTAACACAAAAATCAAATTGAGAAAAGGGAATGCGAACGCATATTCTGATGTTGTTTCTTTAGGGATAGATAAGGTTACTATCGGCACCGGCTACACGCAATACCAGGCCTATGCAGACATCACAGCGTTTGTAAAAAATAACGGTGCAGGAGCGTACGAAATAGGTAACGCTCCTCTAAGTACAGGCACCGTTTCCGCCAATGGTGGTAACCATGGAGGCTGGTGCATTGTAGTGGTGTACGAAAACAGCGCTGTAAATTATAGCAGTATAAGAATCTATGATGGGTTTCAACAGGTGTATAACGGCGCAAATGCGTTTACGACCACCGTTAGTTTGACGGGATTAAATGTGCCATCGGGTACACTTGCTGCGGATGATGCAAAAATGGGCGTACTTGCCTGGGAGGGAGATGCTAATCTTTCTAAAGATTATTTAAAAATTAATACTAATCTCTTTTCCAATGCTACCAACCCTGCAGATAATCCGTGGAACGGAACCATCACCGATAATGGTGTGCATGTTGCTACAAAAAATCCTAATTATACTAATCAAATGGGAATTGATATTGACCAGTTTGATGTAGGAACAGGTTACGGAATTTTGCCCAATGCCAATTCTGTGAAGCTGGAATTTGGTACAGAAGCTGATCAATATTTTCCGGGGCTTTTCACTTTTTCTATAAAAATGAAAGACCCGACCATTACGCTCGATAAAACAGTTACCGATGCAAACAATAACCACCTCGGTGAGAGAAATGAAGTGCTTACTTATTCTTTGAAAGGGAGTAATAATGGCGAGGGCAATGCAAATTCAATCGTGATCTCGGATACATTACCTAATACTGTTACCTACGTTCCAAACTCATTGAAGGTTATAAGCGCTCCCGGTCTAAATCCCGGAGGCCTAACAGATGCCGCAGGTGACGATGCAGCAGAATACATAGTGAACGGTGCTATTAAAACAGTGAGATTTAGAATTGGGACAGGCGCTACCGGAACTGCCGGCGGATCTCTTGCATCGAATGAAAATTATGATGTTCAATTCAAGGTTACCGTGAATGATCCGGGGTTTAACAAAGCCGTTCCATCTATTTTAAATATTGCAAGACTAAGCGCAACATCAGATGCCGGCGTGGACTTTGTAGATGATGGAACTGCAATTATGAATCCTGATAACGGCCCTTTGCCGATAACATTGGTATTGTTCACTGCCTCCATTCAGCAGAACGGAACGGTAAAGCTCGATTGGAAAACCACGATGGAAATAAATTGCAGCAAATATAAAGTCGAAAGGAGCCTTGATGGAAAGGTTTTTTCTGAAGTGGCAAGTGTTGATGGAAACGGCACAACCGCCGTTCTTCATTCTTATTCCGCGATAGACGATGTTAGTTCTTTAAGCGGCGCTGTTATTTATTACCGAATACAACAAATGGATATAGATCGCAGGGGAAGTTACTCAAAGGTTGTTTCAGTAAGAGTAAAGCAGTCGGAAAAAAACCTGGTTATTTCTCCCAACCCTTTCAATAGTTACCTGAATATAAACATGAACTGGAGCAAGACAGAGATGATCACGGCAAGAATAATAAGTGTACAGGGTAAGGAAATACTGATGAAAAGAATACAGGTGAATAAGGGCCCGAACTATATTAAAATAGATGAGCTTTCGAATATACCTGCCGGCAACTATTTTATACAATTCATTTCTTCTGAAGAAAAATTTTCAGAGAAGATCAGTAAACAATAAGAAATTGTAAAAAGATTTGATGTTCAAAAAAGCAATGTTATCATAAGTCATCATCCGGCGATAGGAAAGTTTCTCTAATTTATTGTAAGGTCAATTTCCGGAGATGCCTCCTATCGTCGGCATGACGAACCCTGAGTCAATTAAAACAAGTTACAAATTCATATAACTCTGTAATGCTGTTACATAATTTTCAAATGCACTAATACCTTCCGACGTTATTTTACAAATGGTTTGGGGATAGTTTTTGTGAAATTGCTTTGTGATATCAATGTATCCCGCATCCTTGAGCTTGCTTATC
>JBBPZF010000031.1:0-6046 GCA_038199105.1 Chitinophagales bacterium
TCCTCGCTACAGTACTGCCGGTTGAATAAATCCAGGCTTCGGGAAACCGGTCACAAAAAGCATAAACAGATGCCACGACTGTAGCAAGAACTTTTTCGGAATCGCCATTGTCGATAATAACCATGTCATCAATCTCGCCGGTCTTAAGATCTTTGTCACCAAAAGCAAGGTTATAAAGATTGTTTTGATTAACAAGTGTAAACTGAATAAGTTTTGGAATCTTTCCTTTTGGACCTTCGCTTAAAAATTCATAAGTTGAAAATTTGTCACCGGATTTAAATTCATATCGGTCAAGTTTCATTTTAAAACGAATTTTTTTTCTACAAAACCATATCCCTCTTATTTCTCTTATTTCTCTTTTTTCTCTTTTTTCTCTTTTTTCATTTTATTTCTTCCGAATTTCAATCATCCATCTCTTCTCTTATCTCGTCAGAAACTTTTACCAGTACTTTATCAATACGCTTGCCATCCATATCTATTATTTCAAAATAAAAGCCACGCCATTCAAATGTATCGCCGGTAGAAGGAATTGTTTTTAGCTCATGTAAAATAAATCCTGCAAGAGTATCAAATGTATTTTCACCTTCATTGATCCAGACGGTTTTATCAAACCTGGTAAGAAAATCATAGAATTGAATCTGTGCATCAATAAGAAATGTACCGTCTTCCCTTTCTACAATTTCATATTCATCATCTTCGGCCTCGGGCATTTCACCCACTATTGCTTTTAGGATATCCTTTATCGTTATCATCCCTTCCATGCTGCCATATTCATCCACGATAAAAGCGTAATGAAGCTTCGTTCTTTTTATTTTTTCAAGTACCTGGTAGGCTGAATTATTTTCAGGAATAAATAATGCTTCTTTTATAAGGCCCGCGATCGGGGCATCGGGCTCGAGATAAATATCTTTTACAAACACAATTCCTTTGAGATCATCAATTGTTCCTTCGCACACTGGATACACCGAGTGCTGGTACTCTTTTATCTTTTCACGAATAGAACTTTTCTCCTCATTTATCTCAAACCACACAATGTCCGTCCGGTGTGTCATAAGGGAAGTAATGTTCCTGTCTCCCAGATGAAACACCCTCTCAATAATATCTTTTTCTTCTTCCTCAATTGCACCGAGCTCACTTCCTTCATTTATCATTGCTTTTATTTCTTCTTCCGTCACCTGGCTGTCAGTATGTTTTTTAATATTAAAAAGTTTAAAAAAACCTGTACTGATTTTGCTAAGTATCCAAACTACGGGATATGAAAACCGGCTGAGAAGCCTAATGGGCTTTGCTACCGTCTTGGCTATTTTTTCCGGGCGCAATATGGCAAATCTTTTTGGTATAAGCTCTCCAAATAAAATAGATAAAAAAGTAACGCATATTACTATCAGCGTTGTTGAAATAGTGTTAGCGTACGGCTCAAAGAATTTAATCTTTGCTACATACGGCTCTAACGATTTTCCAAATTTTTCGCCGGAGTACACACCGGTTAAGATAGCCACCAACGTAATATATATCTGCGTGGTAGATAAAAATACATCAGGAGTTTGTTGCAACTCGAGCGCAGCTTTTGCCCTTACATCTCCCTTTGCGGCCGCCATTTCCAGGCGACTTTTTTTTGCGGAAATAAGTGCCAACTCTGCCATTACCAATAGCCCGTTAAATAATATCAACACAATTAAAATGACTACTTCTATCATACAAATTTTTTCAAATCAGGGGCATTCAGCCCAATTTTATTTTCATAAATTTTCCCAATAATATATCCAAGAATTATTCCCACAATTGCTCCACAAAATACATCAAGCGGAAAGTGCACGCCTACATACACCTGTGCATAAGAAATAAAAAATGCCCACAAAAATAATAGGCCCCAATAATTACCTAATGTTTTTTTAAAAGTGGTAAAGATATACATAGCAGCAGCAAAATGATTGACAGCATGTGAAGACGTAAAACTGGAGCTTGACGGGCAATAGCTTACAAGAAACCTGATGGTACTAACAAGCAAAGGATCATGACACGGCCTGGCGCGTATAAAATTTTCCTTGAGGAGGTCACTGCTTACAAAATCGCTTACCATCACGTTTATCAAAAAAAACAATACCCAAAGCCATCCTTTAATTTTAAAATTAAGCGTCGTAAAAACTATCAAAAAAAAGTAAAAAGGAATCCATAAATAAGATTCACGGATGAATGGAATTATCTTATCAAGAAATGCAGTGTGCCATTCACCATTCAACTTCGAAAACAGGTGATAATCTAATTGTTTTAATGCCTCGGGGATGTACATGGCATTATTCATACTGTAAAATCATTAGCTGCAAAAATAGCCATTGCGTAAATATAGCCTGTAAATATTTACATTTGTTCCACTTGTGCATGTTTGTATGCAGCTCTTATATAATTCTATAACCTACAACCAGCTTGATGAAAATTGCGACTTTTCCCCGGCTTATAAAATGGATGTTTACCGTTGGGCTCACGCTGCTCCTGCTGATGATTGTAATGCGCTTCATATTTTTCTTTCATTTTAAACCATCGCAATATTCATTTTCTAATTGTATAAATCCTTTTTTATTAGGCTTGCGTTATGATCTCAGAATTGTATGCGCTATAATTCTCATCCCTTTTATTGCTGGCAGCCTGCATTTGGATTATACAGAAAAACATCGTCTAAGGAATAGCAGTATTTTCAGAATTGTTCTTGTATTAATTATGCTAACGGTGATCATCCTGCTGCTAAAAAATAATCATGCCGGCCTTGGTTTAATCATTGTTATCATTGTTATATTTCTTCTCTATCTTTTTTGGGCATTTGCTGCAAAAAATTGCAACCCTTTTATAAATAAAGCTTCTAAAAAAATCTTTAAAATATATTTCTTATTAGTATGTATTTGCCTTGCGTTTTTATATGCAATGGATTTTGAGCATTATGATTACTTACATCAACGGCTAAACGCAAGCGTACTTAATTATGCCGCAGATGCTTCCATTTCCATGAATATGGTTTGGGAAACCTACCCGGTTTTTACTATCATTTTTCTTCTAATAGTATCAGTGGCTTTGCTATACTGGCTTATAAATATTTATTACCGCCGTTTCAAAAAAGCCCGGTATCATGGGCATGGCATTATAAGAATAATAATGGGCTTTGTGTTTACCTTCCTGCTTGCTCTTGGCATATTTGGAAGATTAAACCAGTATCCTTTGCGGTGGAGCGATGCATTTTCATTTGATGATGAATTCAAAGCCAACCTGGCTTTAAATCCTGTACAAAGTTTTTTGAGCACATTGCAATTCAGGAGTTCTACTTACGATAAAAATAAAGTGAAAGAGTATTATCCGCTGATGTCTCAATATCTTGGTGTTGCAAAGCCTGATAGTTCCTCCTTGAATTTTACAAGAATATTCACGCCTCCATCTTCTCCCCCAGGTACACCAAATGTAGTGGTGGTAATTTGCGAAAGTTTCAGCGCCTACAAAAGCAGCATGTGGGGAAATCCATTAAACACGACGCCTTTCTTTAATGAAATGAGCAAACAGGGAATATTTTTTGACCGTTGCTTCACACCGTCTTACGGCACTGCCCGTGGCATCTGGGCCGTTATCACCGGCATACCTGATGTGGAATACCCTAATACTTCCAGCCGCAACCCTGCCTATGTTGACCAACACTCAATCATTAACGAGTATAAAGGATATGAAAAATTGTACTTTCTTGGCGGTAGTTCAAGTTGGGCTAACGTAAGAGGATTGCTGACAAATAATATAACCGGCCTTCATTTGTTTGAGGAAGATGATTATAAAGCAAAGACAATAGATGTATGGGGCATCAGTGATAAACAATTGTTTCTTGAAGCAAACAAGACCTTAAGCCAACAGGCTCATCCTTTTATCGCCGTTATTCAAACAGCGGATAATCACCGGCCATATACGATACCAGAAGAAGATAAAAATGAGTTTGTAAAAAAGAAATATTCTACGGATTCATTAAAAAGATTTGGCTTTGAAAGCAACGAAGAGTTAAATGCATTTCGCTATACAGATTTTAGTTTTGAAAAATTTATAGAAGCCGCGAGAAAAGAGAAATATTTTGACAACACCATTTTTGTGTTTGTAGGCGATCATGGAATACGCGGCGAAGCTGGTGATATGTTTCCGAAAGCCTGGTCGGTTGATGGCCTCACGACGCAGCATGTGCCTTTGTTATTTTATTCTCCATCGCGCCTGCAACCACAGCGAATAGATAAGACCTGCTCGCAGGTTGACCTGCTGCCATCTGTAACTGCATTAGCCGGTATACCTTACACGAATACGACTATAGGTAAAAATCTTTTCGATACTGTTCAAAATAATTCATTGCGTTTTAAAGATGTTGCGTTCCTGTACGATTATAATATTAAGCAAATAGGAATGGTAACGGATGAATATGTCTATGTTCATAATCTTTTAAGCGGTACAGAAGATTTCAGGTCTTCAATGAACAATGAAGCGTTGCCTCAAAACGCGGCCACTGCGGAAACCGAAAAAACACTGCGCATACTTTCGCAGGCTTATTACGAAACTGCCCGGTATATGTTGCTTAATAATAAAAAGCAAAATTTAGCCAAATGATTTTTGTGCTACGTGAAGTCTCATACATTTGCCAGATTTAACAGGATGATCATAAAAACAAAAATTCCAAAAACTGCGCCCCTAACCATACAGTGGCTGCTGGTACTTTGGCTCATTTATGTGTTGCTTTTTACATTGTTCCGGATATCAACCGTCTTTCTTTTCAAGCCAAGTGCGGTTTCCATTTCTTCGCTGTTGCCTTCTTTCTGGTTAGGTTTTCGTTTTGATGTAAAATGGATTTCGATCATACTGCTACCTATTGCCACCCTTTCAGTGTATTATAAATTTTCTCCGTTTTTTTCGGAAAAAAATAAACGCTGGTGGTCTTACTATTTAGCGATAATCACCCTGGTTGTCTTATTTTTTTTCGGAGCAGATTTCGGAAACTTCAGTTATAATCATACACGCATTAATGCGAGTGCCTTAAACTTTGCCGAAGATCCTGTAATCTCATCCAAAATGCTGTGGCAGAGTTACCCGATGGTCTGGATTCTTACGGCGCTTTTTTTAACGGTGATATTGATGGCTTCCGTATTTAAGAGAACGCATTTGCAAACTATAAAAAGAAACATTGAAGAGAACACTATTTATAAAAAGAGATGGCATGCAGGCGCAATTATTTTTTTGTGTTGGTGCCTGTATGGTATATTTTCTTTTAAACCATTAAAATGGAAAGATGCCTTCGACCTGAATGATAATTTCAAATCGTATGTTGCCTTAAACCCTTTGCAAAATTTTTTTACCACTTTACAATTTCGCAAGCCATCTTTCGATGATCAAAAAGCAAAAGAGTATTATCCTTTAATTGCTAATTTTTTACAGCTTGATTCTTCCATTATAACCGGCAAGCATTACAGCCGGGAAGTGTTGCCCAACAGTAAAGCTTTGGAAAGCAGGCCCAACGTGATTCTCGTAATTGCAGAAAGCTTTAGCATGTATAAGAGTAGCATGAGCGGCAACCCGCTTAATACCACACCTTTTTTCAAATCGCTTTGCGACAGCGGGCTGTTTTTTAACCGCTGCTTTAGCCCCACATTCGGCACGGCACGCGGGGTGTTTGCCGTGCTTACCGGCACACCGGATGTACAGCTTTCAAAATTTTCCACACGAAACCCTGAAGCAATTCATCAACATACCATCATCAACGATTTTGAAGATTACGACAAGTTTTATTTTCTTGGCGGTAGCGGCGAGTTTAATAATTTCGAAGGCCTTGTAAAAAATATTGAGGGTGTGCATCTTTACCAGGAAGGTTCTTTTAAATCAGCACTATTAAATGTTTGGGGCATTAGTGATAAGAATCTTTTCCTGGAAGCTGAAAATGTTTTATCGAAAGAAAAAAAACCATTTTTTGGTGTGATACAAACAGCTGATAACCATCGGCCATACAGCATACCAGCGGAAGATAGTGATTTTGTAATGCGCTTTGAAA